>NZ_JASJVF010000147.1:0-8356 GCF_035019805.1 Cryobacterium sp. 10I1 | reverse complement strand
CGCGATCTACGACTCCAACCAGATCTCGATCGAGGACGACACCAACATCGCCTTCACCGAAGACGTCGCCGCGCTCGAACACGGGGATGTTCTGGCGGGTGAGGACGATGCCCGCGGGGCCTTCGCGGCGCTCGAGGATCGTCTTCCACGCCCAGGAGACCTCGTTGGCGTCGCCGGGGCGCACGACGTCGAGCCCGGGGATGGCGCGGAGGGTCGCGAGCTGCTCGACCGGCTGGTGGGTCGGGCCGTCCTCGCCGAGGGCGACGGAGTCGTGGGTCCAGACGAAGATCGACGGCGCCTTCATCAGCGCAGCGAGGCGAACGGCCGGGCGCATGTAGTCGCTGAAGATCAGGAAGGTGCCACCGAACGGGCGGGTGTTGCCGTGCAGCACGATGCCGTTCAGGATCGCGCCCATCGCGTGCTCGCGGATCCCGAAGTGCAGGACGCGGCCGTACTCGTTGCCGGTCCACTCGTGGGTCGAGTGCTCGGCCGGAATGAAGGACCGGGCACCGCCGATGGTGGTGTTGTTCGACTCGGCGAGGTCGGCGGAACCGCCCCAGAGCTCGGGGATCACGGCGCCGAGCGCGGTGAGGACCTTGCCGGAAGCTGCACGGGTGGAGACCTCGGTGCCGGCCTCGAAGACGGGCAGCGCGGCATCCACGCCCTCGGGCAGGTCGCCGGCCAGGATCCGGTCGAGGAGGACCTTGCCGTCCGGGTTCGCGGCGGCCCAGGCGTCGAACTGCACCGTCCACCGGGCATGCTCGTCGGAGCCGCGGGTGAGCGCCTCGCGGGTGTGCTCGATGACATCGGGGGCGACGAAGAAGTTCTCGGCCGGATCGAAGCCGAGGACCTCCTTCACGGCTGCGAGTTCCGCGGCGCCGAGCGCCGAGCCGTGGATCTTGCCGGTGTTCTGCTTCTTCGGGCTCGGCCAGCCGATGATCGTCTTGAGGATGATCAGCGACGGCTTGTCCGTGACGGCCTTCGCCGCGTCGATCGCGTCGTTGAGGGCGTGGAGGTCTTCGACGTATTCGCCGGTCTTCTTCCAGTCCACGGTCTGCACGTGCCAGTGGTAGGCCTCGTACCGGGCGGCGACGTCTTCGGTGAAGGCGATGTTGGTGTCGTCCTCGATCGAGATCTGGTTGGAGTCGTAGATCGCGATCAGGTTGCCGAGCTGCTGGTGGCCGGCGAGGGAGGATGCCTCGCTCGTGATGCCCTCCTGCATGTCGCCGTCGCCCGCGATGACGTAGACGAAGTGGTCGAAGGGGCTCTCGCCCGCCGCGGTCTCAGGGTCGAACAGTCCGCGTTCGAAGCGGGACGCGTATGCGAAGCCGACGGCGGACGCGAGGCCCTGGCCGAGCGGGCCCGTCGTGATCTCGACACCGTCGGTGTGGCCGTATTCCGGGTGACCGGGGGTCTTGGAACCCCAGGTGCGGAGAGCCTTGAGGTCGTCGAGCTCGAGGCCGTAACCGCCCAGGTAGAGCTGGACGTACTGGGTCAGGGAGCTGTGGCCGACCGAGAGAATGAAGCGGTCGCGGCCGATCCATTCATTGTCAGAGGGATCGCGGCGCATGACCTTCTGGAAGAGAAGGTATGCGACGGGGGCGAGGCTCATCGCCGTGCCCGGGTGGCCGTTCCCGACCTTCTCCACGGCGTCCGCCGCGAGAATGCGAGCCGTGTCGACCGCCCTGTTGTCAATCGAATCCCACTGCAGTGCTGCCACTTCGTAGTTACCCTTCGTCAAGCTAGGGCAGGCCTTGGAAACCCGCACCCGTTGGATTGAGCGCGCCCGTGGACATCGACGTCATCCGGCGCGGCAGGCGAATGCCCATTTTCCAGGACGCACCGACACGCGCCATGATTGGCGAGCACCCCCAAGTATAGGCAGTCGGCATGGCCGGGTGAGGTTGACCGGCGTAAAGCTGAACGATCCTCGAATGGGCTTCCGCCCGGCCGGGACTGGTTAGACTCAATCCACTATGCAGATCTCCCAGGACGCGACCCCCGCGGGCGTGCAGGCGCCCGGCGGCAGGGGAGCGCGAGGCTTCCGTCGGACCTTCCTCGCCTACCTCTCCCTGACCAAGCCGCGGGTCGTCGAACTGTTACTCGTTGTGACAGCGCCGACCATGCTGCTCGCCGAACGCGGGATTCCGAGCCTGTGGCTCGTGCTCGCGACCCTCATCGGCGGGGCGCTCAGCGCAGGATCCGCCGGCGCGTTCAACTGCTACATCGACCGCGACATCGATCGCGTGATGAAGCGCACGATGAACCGGCCGCTCGTCACCGGCGAGCTCAGCGACCGGGAGGCCCTCGTCTTCGCGTGGGTGCTCGGTGCCGCGTCGATCGTGTGGCTCCTGGTCTTCACGAACTGGGTCGCCGCGGCTCTCTCGCTCGGCGCAATCCTGCTATACGTCGTTTTCTACACGATCATCCTCAAGCGCCGCACCGCCCAGAACATCGTCTGGGGCGGAATCGCCGGCTGCATGCCCGTACTGATCGGCTGGGCCGCCGTCACCGGCGACCTGTCCTGGCCGCCGCTGATCCTGTTCGCGATCATCTTCCTGTGGACCCCGCCGCACTACTGGCCGCTCTCCATGAAATACCGCGCCGAGTACCAGGCCGCCGGAGTCCCGATGCTCGCCGTCGTGCGCGGACGCGCCCAGGTCGGCCTTCAGGTCATCCTCTACGCGTGGGCGACCGTCGCGTGCTCACTGCTCCTGATCCCGGTCGCTTCGATGGGCCTGCTCTATACCGGGGTCGCGCTCGTCACCGGCGGCTGGTTCATCTACGAGACCCACCGCCTGTACAACCTCGCTATCCGTCACGAGGTGGTCTCGCCGATGCGGGTGTTCCACGGTTCGATCACGTACCTGACACTGCTCTTCGTCGCCGTGGGCGTCGACCCGTTGCTCCCCTTCTAGGTCGCGCGGGGGCTTCCCAGCAGAGCCGGGTGCGTCAGCGTGCGGTTGCCTGGTGCGGAACCGGGGGAGTGGCGTCGACGGGCTGCGCCACCGGCTCTTTGAGGTGCAGCACGACGGCGGTCATCGCGGCCGCGAGTACGCACGCGAGGACCATGTGGATTCCGACGAGGCCGGCCGGTAGTCCGGTGTTCGCCTGAACGAGCCCCACGACGACCTGGACGGCCTCGACACCGAGCAGGGCCAGGGTCCAGGTGCGGAGCGACCGGCCGAGGCCCCAGGCGCCGATGACGAGGGCGATGGTGAGCGCGACGGTCAGGTAGGCGGGCCAGCTGTGCACGTGCTGCAGGAACTCCGAGTCGAGCCCGTTTCGCGGCGCGTTCTCGTCACCGGCGTGCGGCCCGGAACCGGTCGTGAGGATGCCGACGACGATTGTGACGGCGACCACGGCGCTCGTCACATGCGTGAGGATCGCGTACCAGCGGGGCACGACGGCAGCCCGCTGGCCGTTGCCGGTGTAGACCCGGTAGACGAAGGCCGTGCAGAGCGCCACGAGCACTGCGGAGATGACGAAGTGCAGTCCGACGACGGTGGGGTCGAGCTGCGTGAGCACGCTGATGCCCCCGATGACCGCCTGGGCGGGGATGCCGAGCCCGGCGAACAGGGCGAGGCGGAACAGGTCGGGGCGTTCGCGACGCAGCCGCACGACGGCGAGGAAGGCAAGGACCGCGACGAGGCCGAGTACGGCACCGAGCAGGCGGTTGCCGAACTCGATGACGCCGTGGATGCCCATCTCCGGCGTGTTGACGAGCGAACCGTCGGTGCATTTCGGCCAGGTCGGGCAACCGAGCCCTGAGCCTGTCAGGCGGACGAGGCCGCCCGTGCCGACGAGGAGGATCTGCGCGGCGAGGTACACCCACGCGATCAGGCGGACCCTTCGGTCAACGCTCGTGGGCAGCCATTCCGAAATCCGTTTCACGGGTTCTGCTTCCTCTCGGGCCTGGTGCATGTGAAATCGCCGGGTCCGGCCACTTAACGCATCGGGAACCTGTAGAATTAGGTGTTTCTGGGCGGTGATCACGCGGTTGTACAAACCGCGGTTCGACACCTCGCCGCCTCTAATCATCTTAGGTACGCAACGTAGCCGCCCACGCAACCCGTTCATCGCACGTCTTCGCCTGGAGCCGTGCGGGAATGACCGGACTAATATCCGGGTTGTCGTGGATGGGAGAAGAGGTAAATATGTCTGACGTCCTGCTCGACCGGCCCGAACTCGCGGGCCTGGGAACGTACGAATTCGGCTGGTCCGATTCCGACGCGGCCGGCGCATCCGCCCGCCGTGGCGTCTCGCCAGAGGTCGTGACCGACATCTCGAAGCTCAAGAACGAGCCGGACTGGATGCTGCAGCGCCGGCTCAAGGCCCTCGAACTGTTCGAGCGCAAGCCGATGCCCACGTGGGGCGCCGACCTGTCCGGAATCGACTTCGACAACATCAAGTACTTCGTGCGTTCAACGGAGAAGCAGGCCCAGACCTGGGAAGACCTGCCTGACGACATCAAGAAGACCTACGAGAAGCTCGGCATCCCCGAGGCGGAGCGCCAGCGCCTCGTCTCCGGCGTCGCGGCCCAGTACGAGTCAGAGGTCGTCTACCACCAGATCAATGAGGAGCTCGAAGCCCAGGG
Source organism: Cryobacterium sp. 10I1 (assembly GCF_035019805.1). NCBI lineage: Bacteria > Bacillati > Actinomycetota > Actinomycetes > Micrococcales > Microbacteriaceae > Cryobacterium > Cryobacterium sp. 10I1. Next base: position 3,759 of record NZ_JASJVF010000147.1, on the reverse strand, counting down.
CGTCATCTTCATGGACACGGACACCGCGCTCAAGGAATACCCCGAGGTCTTCAAGGAGTACTTCGGCACCGTGATCCCCTCCGGTGACAACAAGTTCGCCGCGCTCAACACCTCGGTCTGGTCTGGCGGCTCCTTCGTCTACGTTCCGCCCGGCGTGCACGTCGAGATCCCGCTCCAGGCGTACTTCCGGATCAACACGGAGAACATGGGCCAGTTCGAGCGCACGCTCATCATCGCCGACGAGGGCAGCTACGTGCACTACATCGAGGGCTGCACCGCCCCGATCTACTCGTCGGACTCGCTGCACTCCGCCGTCGTCGAGATCATCGTGAAGAAGAACGCCCGAGTTCGGTACACGACGATCCAGAACTGGTCGAACAACGTCTACAACCTCGTCACGAAGCGCGCAACAGCCGCAGAGGGCGCGACCATGGAATGGATCGACGGCAACATCGGCTCCAAGGTCACCATGAAGTACCCGTCGATCTACCTGATGGGCGAGCACGCCAAGGGCGAAACCCTGTCCGTGGCCTTCGCCGGTCCCGGCCAGCATCAGGACGCCGGCGCCAAGATGATCCACATGGCTCCGTACACGCAGTCCTCGATCGTGTCCAAGTCCATCGCCCGCGGCGGCGGCCGCTCGGGGTACCGCGGTGAAGTCCGGGTGGATGCCGGTGCGCACCACTCCGCGAACACCGTGCGCTGCGACGCGCTGCTCGTCGACACCCAGTCCCGCTCCGACACCTACCCGTCCATCGACATCCGTGTCGACGACGTGCAGCTCGGCCATGAGGCCACCGTCTCCCGCGTCAGCGAGGAGCAGTTGTTCTACCTGATGAGCCGCGGTATGCCCGAGGACGAGGCCATGGCCATGATCGTCAGAGGATTCATCGAACCGATCGCACGGGAGCTCCCGATGGAGTACGCCCTCGAACTCAACAAGCTCATCGAAATGGGCATGGAAGGATCCGTCGGCTAAATGTCCGCCGCCCCGACTTCAACAACAGCAGCACTGCCCACCAGCGAACAGCACGGCATCAAGGCGCACTCGGACGGACGCTTCGGCTTCGTCCCCGTGCAGACCAGGAACGACCGCTTCAAGAGCGTCGACGTCGCCGACTTCGCCCCCGTCACGGGGCGCGAGGCCGTATGGAAGCTCTCACCGGTCGCCAAGTTCACCGACCTCACGGCCGGCGAGCTCGACGGCGCAGCCTACGACGTCGACTCGACCCCGACCGACGGTGTCGCGATCGACTGGGTCGGGCGCGATGACGCCCGCATCGGTTCGGTTGGCGCCCCGGAGGAACGAGCCGCCGCCAACGCCTGGACGAGCTTCGAGAAGGCCCTGGCCATCACCGTCACCGGTGAAGAGGACAAGGAGATCACGATCACCCGGGCCCGTCTCGGCACCGGCCCGCGCGGCGCCCACACGATCATCGAGGCCAGGCCGTTCAGCCGGGCGACGATCATCCTCGAGAACACCGGCGACGCACGCCTCACCGAAAACCTCGAGATCATCGTCGGCGAGTCCGCGCACCTCACGGTCGTCACGCTGCAGGAGTGGAACACCGGTGCCGTTCAGCTGGCCAACCACTTCGCATCCGTCGGCCGCGACGCCTACCTCAAGCACGTCGTCGTGTCCCTCGGCGGCAGCATCGTGCGGGTCAACCCCTCGGTGCGCCTCGCCGGTCCCGGCTCCGACACCGACCTCTACGGTCTCTACTTCGCGGATGCCGGCCAGCACCTCGAACAGCAGGTGTACGTGCACCACGACGCCGCGAACAGCCGCAGCCGGGTGACCTACAAGGGCGCCCTGCAGGGCGCAGGCGCTCGGACGGTCTGGATCGGCGACGTCCTGATCGGTCGCAACGCCCCTGGAACCGACAGCTACGAACAGAACCGCAACCTCGTGCTGACCGAAGGCACCCGCGCGGACTCGATCCCGAACCTCGAGATCGAGACGGGTGACATCAAGGGCGCCGGGCACGCGAGTGCGACCGGCCGCTTCGACGATGAGCAGCTGTTCTATCTGCAGTCCCGCGGAATCACGGAAGACGAGGCCCGGCGACTCGTCGTGCGCGGCTTCCTGAGCGAGATCGTGCAGCACATCGGATCCCAACCGCTCGAAGACCGCCTCCAGGCGGCCATCGAAGCCGAACTGCGCAGCACCGACGAGGTCCGCGCACCCGCAACAACCAAGGAGAACTGACCATGGCGTCCACGAAGATCTGCGCCTTCGACGAACTCGAAGAGAATCAGGCCGTCAAGGTCGAGATCGACGGAGTCCCCATCGTCGTGGTGCGGGACAGCGCCGGCGACGTCTTCGCGATCGGCGACACCTGCACGCACGGCGACATCTCCCTCTCCGAGGGATTCGTCGAAGACGACACGGTCGAATGCTGGGCACACGGCTCCAAGTTCTCCCTGAAGAGCGGTCGCCCGCTCAACCTGCCCGCCTACGAACCCGTTCCGGTGTTCACGGTCGAGCTGATCAACGGCGACGTCTTCATCGACCCGACCCCGCACTACGTCACCGCGTAACCCCCACACGTACCGGCGCCTGCGCGCCGTTGAATGAAAGAGACCAGAGAATCCATGTCAGTTCTTGAGATCAAGGACCTGCACGTCAGCGTCGAGACCGACCAGGGCACCAAGCAGATCCTGAAGGGTGTCAACCTCACGATCAACGAGGGTGAGATCCACGCCATCATGGGGCCGAACGGCTCCGGCAAGTCGACCCTCGCGTACACGATCGCCGGCCACCCCAAGTACCACGCCGACAGCGGCTCGATCCTGCTCGACGGTGAGGAAGTCCTCACCATGACCGTCGACCAGCGCGCCCGCGCCGGCCTCTTCCTCGCGATGCAGTACCCGGTCGAGATCCCCGGAGTCACCGTCACCAACTTCCTGCGCACCGCCAAGACCGCGATCGACGGCGAAGCGCCCGCGATCCGTTCCTGGATCAAGGACGTCCGCCAGTCCATGACGAACCTGCGCATGGACAAGAGCTTTGCGGAGCGCAACGTGAACGAGGGCTTCTCCGGTGGTGAGAAGAAGCGCAACGAGATCCTGCAGCTCGAACTGCTCAAGCCCAAGTTCGCGATCCTCGACGAAACCGACTCCGGCCTCGACGTCGACGCGCTCAAGATCGTCTCGGAGGGCGTCAACCGCGCCAAGGCGAACACCGGACTCGGCATCCTCCTGATCACGCACTACACCCGCATCCTGCGCTACATCGAGCCCGATTTCGTGCACGTGTTCGTCAACGGGCGGATCGCGGAGCAGGGCGGACCCGAGCTTGCCGACCGGCTCGAGGACGAAGGCTACGATCGCTTTCTCGTCGATTCGAACGTAGGCTGACCGCATGGTTTCAACGCTGTCACCCGAGCGATTCGATGAGATCGAAGAGGCGCTCAAAGACGTCATGGACCCCGAGCTCGGCATCAACGTCGTCGACCTCGGCCTCATCTACGACCTGGGCTGGGACGACGAGAACGACGCCCTGATCATCCACATGACCCTGACCTCGGCAGGCTGCCCGCTGACCGACGTGCTCGAGGAGCAGACCGCCGAAGCGCTCGACGGGGTCGTCGACCAGTTCCGGATCAACTGGGTCTGGATGCCGCCGTGGGGCCCTGAGAAGATCACCGACGACGGCCGTGACATGATGCGCGCCCTCGGCTTCGCGATCTGACCGTCGCCCCAGTATCACCCGCCCAGTGTCGCCCCTGTCTCTTATACACATCTCCGAGCCCACGA
>NZ_JASJVF010000146.1:0-8361 GCF_035019805.1 Cryobacterium sp. 10I1 | reverse complement strand
GTCTCCCTCCTCGGGCACGAGCAGCTCTTCCTCCGCGAGCACGCCGGCCTCCGCGCAACTCGGCACTTCGCCCTCGGCGGGCGGATTCGGGAACAGGTCCCGCAGCTGCACGCCCGCAACGCCGCTCCCTTCGGGCGGGGTGGCCCAGAACACCGAGAGCTGGGCATCGAAGCGCAGCACGGATGCCCAGACGAGCGGCTTCCCCAGTTCGGCGGAGACGTCGTTCACGAGGAACCGGGTCGGGAAATTGTCGGTGCCGTCGATCACGACGTCGTACCCGGAGATGAGCGCGCGGGCATTGCCGTGGTCGAGCCGCTCGGCATGCTGGATGACAATGGTCGCCGGGGCGATGGCCGCGATGGACTCCGCGGCACTCACGACCTTCGACCTGCCGACATCCGCCTGGCCGTGCACGATCTGGCGTTGCAGGTTGCTCGGCTCGACGTCGTCGCCGTCGACGATGCCGATCGTGCCGATCCCGGCCGCCGCCAGGTAGAGCAGGGCCGGGGAGCCGAGGCCGCCCGCGCCGAGCACGAGCACCTTCGCGTTCGCCAGGCGACGCTGGCCGAGCTCGTCGAGCTGCGGCAGGCGGCGTTGACGGGCGGTGCGCACGGATTCGGTCGGGGTGAGCCGGGCGACGGGTTCGACAAGGGGAGGAAGGGCCATGCCCCTTACGCTAGGCGCTCCCGGCGGCCGGCGCATCCGCATCCGCCCAGAGTCTCGGCAACCCCCTTGATATCCCCAGCCGATGGGTGTTTCGTCGAAGACGGCACCACCGAGTAAGCGCCACCCCACAGCGCACCAACTAGCACCACTGCAATCTCGCACGATCGAAACGGCCGTGCACAGAGGATCACTACGCAGAACCTAGGAAGGTATGTAATGACAGGGAACAGAGCAGTTGCCTACAAGAGCCCGGGGCACGTCGAGGTCATCGACATCGACTACCCCACCTTCGAGCTGAAGGACGGGCCCGGCGTCAACCCGGCCAACGTCGGCCGGAAGGTACCGCACGGGGTCATCCTCCGCACGGTCAGCACCAACATCTGCGGCTCGGACCAGCACATGGTCCGTGGACGCACGACAGCCCCGGCCGACCTCGTGCTCGGTCACGAGATCACCGGCGAGGTCGTCGAGACCGGGCCCGATGTCGAGTTCATCAAGGTCGGCGACATCGTGTCGGTCCCGTTCAATATCTCCTGCGGCCGGTGTCGCAACTGCAAGGAGCGCAAGACCGGGATCTGCCTGAACGTCAACCCCGACCGCCCCGGCAGCGCGTACGGCTATGTCGACATGGGCGGCTGGGTCGGCGGCCAGGCCGAGTACGTTCTCGTGCCGTACGCCGACTGGAACCTCCTGAAGTTCCCGGACCGGGACCAGGCCCTCGCGAAGATCATGGACCTGACCATGCTCTCCGACATCTTCCCCACCGGGTTCCACGGGGCGGTGAGCGCCAACGTCGGCGTCGGGTCGACGGTCTACGTCGCAGGAGCAGGGCCGGTCGGCCTCGCGGCAGCGGCATCCGCGCACCTGCTCGGAGCGGCCGCCGTCATCGTCGGCGACCTCAACGAGGAGCGGCTGGCCCAGGCCCGCAGCTTCGGCTGCGAGACGGTCGACCTGCGCAAGGGCGACCCGCAGGACCAGATCGAACAGATCCTCGGCGTCCCAGAGGTCGACTGCGCCGTTGACGCGGTCGGCTTCGAGGCCCGCGGGCACGGCCAGGCGGCGGGGGAGGAGCGGCCGGCGACGGTGCTCAACTCGCTCATGACCATCACCGCCGCCGGCGGCGCGCTCGGCATCCCCGGGCTCTACGTCACCGGTGACCCGGGCGGGGTCGACGAGGCTGCGAAGGTCGGGTCGCTCTCGATCCGGCTGGGGCTCGGCTGGGCGAAGTCGCTGTCCTTCACCACGGGCCAGTGCCCGGTGATGAAGTACAACCGCAAGCTCATGATGGCGATCCTGCACGACAAGGTGCAGATCGCGAAGGCCGTCAACGCCCAGGCGATCAGCCTCGAGGACGCGCCGCGCGGCTACGCCGAGTTCGACGCCGGCAAGTCCGTGAAATATGTGCTCAACCCGAACGGTTACGTCAAGTAGTGAATCAGTGACGTAAGAGCAACCGTTTCGAACGGATGCCCGGCCGGGGCCGCCCCGGTCGGGCATCCGTGTCGCGGGGCCGTGATGACAGAAGATTAGGGTGGAGCGTATGACCGGAAACCCGACACTCACGGACACCCGAGGCCGGCCGCTGCACGACCTGCGGATCTCGGTCACGGACCGGTGCAACTTCCGGTGCGTGTACTGCATGCCGAAGGAGATCTTCGGCCGCGACTTCGCCTTCATGGAACGCGACGAACTGCTCACCTTCGAGGAGATCACCCGGCTCGCCCGGGTGAGCGTCGCGCACGGGGTCGGCAAGATCCGGCTGACCGGAGGGGAGCCGTTGCTGCGCCGCGGCCTCGAAGACCTCGTCGCCGAGCTTGCGGTACTCCGCACCCCGGACGGACGGCCCATCGACATCGCCCTGACCACCAACGGCTCGGCGCTCGCGGTCAAGGCCCAGGCCCTCAAGGACGCGGGACTTCGCCGGGTCACGGTGTCCCTCGACTCCCTCGACGACGCGACCTTCCGGGCCATGAACGACGTGAACTTCCCGGTCGCGAAGGTCCTGCACGGCATCGACGTCGCCGCGGCCGTCGGGCTCGGCCCGGTCAAGGTCAACATGGTCGTCAAGCGCGGCCAGAACGACGGGGACATCCTCGCCATGGCGCGGCATTTCCAGGGCACGCCGGTCATCCTCCGCTTCATCGAATTCATGGACGTCGGATCGAGCAACGGCTGGGAGATGGGCGCCGTCGTGCCGTCCCGCGAGGTGATCGCCCGGATCGACGCCGAACTGCCGCTGGAGGAGATCGCCCCGAACTACACAGGGGAGACCTCGAGCCGCTGGCGGTACCGGGACGGCAGCGGCGAGATCGGGGTGATCTCGAGCGTGACGCAGTCGTTCTGCTCGACCTGCTCCCGCGCCCGGGTGTCGACGGACGGCAAACTCTTCACCTGCCTGTTCGCGACGGAGGGACACGACCTGCGCGCGCTCCTGCGCGGCGGCGCAACGGACGACGACCTCTCCGCCGCCATGGCCGCGGTCTGGCGAGAGCGGACCGACCGGTATTCGGACCTGCGGAGCGCGAAAACGAGCGAACTGCGGGCATCCGGTAAGAAGAAGATCGAGATGTCGTACATCGGAGGGTGACCAGGAACAATGACACGAATCACGGCACGACGAAAGGTTGTCCGGCTCACGGTCGGCGGCCGGAGGACCAGCCGGGAAGACGTGCTCGCCGTCGAGGAGCCGCTCGAGATCCGCGTGAACGGCACCTCGCTCGCGGTCACGATGCGCACGCCCGGCAACGACTATGACCTGGCCGCGGGCTTTCTGGTCTCCGAGGGCGTGATCAGCCGCGGCGAGCATTTCTTCGCGGCGCGCTACTGCGCCGGCGCCACCGTGAACGGAGAGAACACCTACAACGTTCTCGACGTGAGCCTCGCGCCGGGCGTGGCTGCTCCCGACCCGAGCCTCGAGCGGAACTTCCTCACCACGAGCGCGTGCGGGCTCTGCGGCAAGGCGAACATCGACGCCGTGCGCACGCGGTCGGTCTTCACCGTCTCGGACGACCCTGTGCTCCTCGACGCCGAACGCCTCGTCACTTTCCCGGAGGTGCTCCGGGCCGGCCAGCGGGTATTCGAGAAGACCGGCGGCCTGCACGCTGCCGGGCTCTTCGACGCCGCCACCGGGGAACTGCTCGTGCTGCGCGAGGACGTCGGGCGCCACAACGCCGTCGACAAGGTGATCGGATGGGCGGTCAAGGAGGACCGGCTGCCGCTGCGTGGAACCGTGCTCCAGGTTTCCGGCCGGGCGAGTTTCGAACTCGTCCAGAAGGCGGCGATGGCCGGCATCCCGATGCTGGCCGCGGTCTCCGCGCCGTCCTCCCTCGCGGCGGAACTCGCCGCCGAGGTGGGCATGACCCTGGTCGGCTTCCTGCGCGGCGACTCGATGGTGATCTATGCGGGCGCCGAGCGGATCACCGGCGGTGGCGGTCGCGCAGCGGAAGATTTCGCCGGTGCCGAGGGTGCTGAGGGTGCCGAGGGTGCTGCGAGTGTTGCGAGTTCTGCCCCATCGGCCCTTGCCGGTTCCGCAGCGCCGAATTAGTATGTGCGCATACTAACTGTCCCGCTGCGAGGGGCAGCTTCGGACGAGAGGTCATCTGATGTGGAGAACTGAGTACACGGCAGACACCAGCGCCACACCCGCCGCGGTCTGGGCGGCGTTCCGGGACATCCACACCGGGGTCGCCGCGGCCGCGGGCGGGGACGTCTTCGAGATGGACGGTGCATTCACCGTCGGCACGGAGTTGAGCGTGACGCCGGTCGGGCAGGACACGTTCCGATCCCGCATCATCGAACTGGCCCCGAACGAACGGTATGCCGACGAGACCACATTCGGCGACGTCGTGCTGACGTTCCGGCACGTGTTCACACCGAGTGACGGCGGCACGCGGGTCACCCACGAACTCGTGATCACCGGGCAGGATGCTGACGAGATCGGACCGGGGCTCGGCCCGGAGATCAGTGCGGACTTCCCCGAGGCGATGGCCGGGCTGTTCGCGCTCGCCGAGGCATCCGCTGACCCTGCTGACCCTGCTGACCCTGAAGACCCTGACCACTGATGCCGGACGCCGAGGAGAGCGGGCTCGACAGCGAGTTCGCGTCCGCGGAGGACAGCACGGGGCTGATGCTGTGGCGGGTCACCAACTCCTGGCAGGCGGCCCAGCGGGCGGCGCTCCGGCCGTTCGGCCTGACCCATGTGCAGTTCGTGCTGCTCGCCTCGCTCGTGTGGCTCGACACGGACGGGCCGACCACCCAGCGGGAACTCTCCCGCCACGCCGGAACGGACCCGATGATGACCTCGCAGGTGCTGCGCACCCTGGAACGGAAGGGCCTCGTGGAACGGCGGGGTCACCCGACGGATGCCCGGGCGAAGTCCCTCAGGGTGACAATGGCGGGAGCCGAGCTCGCCCGCCACGCGAACGCGGCCGTGGAAGGCGTCGACCAACGTTTCTTCACCCCGCTCGGCGCCGAGCGGGCGGTCTTCACCGGCATGCTCCGCGTGGTGCTCGGCCCGGCGTCCTAACCGGCCGTCGGGACCGGGGCCTGCTCGTGGGCGATGAAGCGCACCGCCATGGCCTTGTAGCCGGGGGTGTTCGACTCGCGGGCGACGAGTTCGCGGTGCATCAGAGCGTTCGCCTCGGGGAAGTACGCGGCGGCACAGCCGCGCGGGGTCGGGTACACCACGAGCCGGAACTCGTCCGCGCGGCGTTCCTCGCCGCGGAAGGTGCTGATCACGTCGACGAGGTCGCGGTCGTGGAAGCCGAGCTCGACGACGTCGTCCTTGTTGATCAGGATGACCCTGCGCCCGTTCGAGATGCCACGGTACCGGTCGTCGAGGCCGTAGAACGTCGTGTTGTACTGGTCGTGGCTGCGGATGGTCTGCAGGATGAGGTGCCCGGCCGGCGGAGTCAGGTATTCGAGCGGGCTCACCGTGAACCGGGCGCGGCCGATGTCGGTCGCGAAGCTGCGGGTGTCGCGGGGCGGGTTCGGCAGCACGAAGCCGTTCTTCGTCTTCAGCCGGCGGTTGAAGTCGGTGAAGCCGGGGACGACCCGGGAGATGTGGTCGCGGATCAGGTCGTAGTCCTCGCTCATCGCCTTCCAGTCGACGGGGTGTTCGGCGCCGAGGGTCGCGCTCGCCATCCTGGCGACGATGACGGGCTCGGCGAGCAGGTGCTCCGACACGGGATCGAGGCGCCCCTGTGTCGTGCGGACGACCGACATCGAGTCCTCGACGGAGAGCACCTGGCGTCCGCCGGGGTGCTTGTCGTCGGTGTCTGTACGGCCGAGGGTCGGCAGGATCAAGGAGGTGCGCCCGTGCATCACGTGCGAGCGGTTCGGCTTCGTGGAGATGTGGACCGTGAGCCCGACCCGCTGCATCGCGGCCTCGAGCTTCGCGGTGTCCGAGCAGGCGAGGGCGAAGTTGCCGCCGAGGGACACGAACACGTCGACGTCCTCGTTCTCGAAGGCCTCGACCGTCGCGACGGAGTCCAGGCCGTGCGTGCGCGGGCTCACGATCCCGAACTCCGTGTCGAGTGCGGCGAGGAACGCCTCCTTCGGCTTCTCCCAGACGCCCATGGTGCGGTCGCCCTGCACGTTGGAGTGGCCGCGCACCGGGCAGGCGCCCGCGCCCGGCTTGCCGAAGTTGCCCTGCAGCAGCAGCAGGTTGATGATCTCCTTGAGAGTGTTGACCGAGTGCGGCTGCTGGGTCAGCCCGAGCGCCCAGCAGATGATCGTGGCCTTCGAGGTCACGAGCATGCTCGCGACCACACCGATCTGCAGCCGGGACAGCCCGGTCGCCTTCTCGGTCTCCTCCCAGTCGATCTCGCCGCGCGCGGCCCGGTACTCCTCGAGTCCCTGGGTGTTGGCGTCCATGAAGGCCTGGTCGACGACGGAGCCGGGCACGCGCTTCTCCTCCTCGAGGAGCAGGTGGCCGAGGGCCTGGAACAGGGCGAGGTCCCCGCCGACCTTGATCTGCAGGTATTCGTCGGCGAGCGCGGTGCCGTCGCCGATCAGTCCGGAGACGGACTGCGGGTCCCTGAACTTGAACAGCCCGGCCTCGGGGAGGGGGTTGACCGCGACGACCCGTCCACCGTTGTCCTTGCATTCCTTCAGGGCTGACAGCATCCGCGGGTGGTTGGTGCCCGGGTTCTGGCCGACGACGAGGATGAGCTCGGCGTGGTGGATGTCCTCGAGGGAGACGGTGCCCTTGCCGATGCCGATCGTCGCGTTCATCGCCGAGCCGGAGGACTCGTGGCACATGTTCGAGCAGTCCGGCAGGTTGTTCGTGCCGATTGAGCGGGCGAAGAGCTGGTAGAGGAACGCGGACTCGTTCGCGGTGCGGCCGGAGGTGTAGAAGACGGTGCGGTCGGGGGTCGTGGCACGGATCTGCTCGCCGATGAGCTCGAACGCGTCGTTCCAGGAGATCTGCGAGTAGTGCGTGTCACCGGGGCGGATGACGACGGGGTGCGTGATGCGGCCCTGGTTGCCGAGCCAGTACTCGGTCTTCGTCGCGAGCTCGGCGATGGAGTGCTCCGCCCAGAATGCGAGGGTCACCTGGCGCACGGTGCTCTCCTCCGCGACGGCCTTCGCGCCGTTCTCGCAGAATTCGGCCGTCTTGCGGTGACCCTGCGACTCCGGCCAGGCGCAACCGGGGCAGTCTGTCCCGTCGCGCTGGTTGAGCCGGAGCAGGGCCCGGGTGGTGCGGCCGATCCCGGCCTGGGCGACGCCGCGCTCGAGCGCTACGACGACGGCTTCGAGGCCCGCCGCGCTGGTCTCCGGCTTCTTCACGACGAGGGAGTCTTCGTTGATGTCCTGGATCGGGGCGTGACGTGTCATGCCATCCATGATGCTCCTTTTGACTGCGTACCGGCACAACGGCAGCCGTCGCAGGGTCTGAGAACGGCGATGCGTCCTCTCGGGTGATTCCCAGCCCGGAAGGGCGCGCGAACCGGGAAAGTGGCGTTGAATCGACAAGGGGCTTTTGTCCCGGCCCACCGGGCCATTCTCGGCCCACCGGCCGACACCAGCCGCGGCATCGCCGGCAGACAGGGAGTTCGACCATGGGAACGCAGAGCACACTGGATTCGCTCCGGAGCGCGGACTCGATCCTCGCCACGATCATGGCCGCAGACGACCTCACCGTTGCAGCGAGCCGGGACGGCGGCACCAGGGCCGTGCGCCTGCTCGCAGAGGCCGCCGTCGATCCGGCAGACCAGGTCACCGCGATCGCCGCGGTGCACGCCCTCGCCCAGGTCTTCGACGAGACGGCGGACGAGGTCCTCGTCTCCCTCCTCGGGCACGAGCAGCTCTTCCTCCGCGAGCACGCGGCCTGGGCGTTCGGCGCCCGCCTGCCCCGCTTCGACGCGGTCGCGCCCCTGCTCGGGATGGTCATCGACGGCGGTTTCGCCGGGATGATTGCCCAGCGCACCCTCGAGCAATGGAGCGCTGCCGTTGCGGCCCCTGTCGCCCTCGCCGTCGAGGGCGCCCTGCTGGGCGTCACCGAGCCGGGCGCCCGGGCCAGACTGGTCGAAACCATCGGCCAGATCTCGGGGCGCATTCCCGAACGCATGCTGTTCCGCGTCGCCGTCGACCCGGCCGAGGCGACAGAGGTGCGGGCCGCCGCGATCGCCGCGATCGGCGACCGGGGCCTCGCCGATGCCGGTCCCCGCTCCCGCTCCGGCGCCGGCGCGGGCG
>NZ_JASJVF010000145.1:0-8565 GCF_035019805.1 Cryobacterium sp. 10I1 | reverse complement strand
GGCCGGCCCCGATCGGCACGTCCGAGACGATGTACACGTCGAAACCGGCCGCCGTCGACAGCGGCGCCCCGAATTCGCCGAGCGCCCAGGCGACTCCGAGCGGGTACGCCGACCAGCCCGCGAGGATGTCGGGGGTCAGCCCGTCGAGGGAGACCTCGACGATCTCGTCGGAGAACGAGCTCGCCACTCGCATCAGCCGGTCGCTGCGTGCGGCCAGCGCAATCACGGTGCGCCGGTCGATCGCGAACGGCAGTACGAAGCCGTCGTTGTAGTCGGTGTGCTCCCCGATCAGGTTCACCCGTCCGGGCGCCGACCAGAGGCCGTCCGGCTCGCCGGCGAAGCGATTGGCGAAACCTGCGGTCGCTGCGGAATCGAGGGCGCTCATGCGCGGGCCTCGCTTGCGGCATCCGCAGCCATCGACCGTTCGACGGCGGCACGGATGCCCGCAGCCGCCTGCTCGGGAGTGACGTCGCCGATCCACGCACCCATCGCAGCCTCCGATCCGGCGAGATACTTCAGCTTGTCCTCTGCCCGGCGCGGACTCGTGACCTGCAGCATCAGGCGGATGTCGTCCCGGTGAGTGTGTACGGGGGCCTGGTGCCACGCCGCGATGTACGGTGTCGGCGTCGAATAGATCGCGTCGATGCCGCGCAGGAGCCGCCGGTAGAGCACCGCGAGTTCGTCGCGTTCGGCGAGGCTCGTCGCCGCGAAGTCGGGGATCTGGCGGTGCGGCAGCATGTGCACCTCGATGGGCCAGCGGGCCGCGAAGGGCACGAACGCGGTCCAGTGCTCGCCGCGGATGATGACCCGGTCGGCGGCCTGTTCGCTTGCGAGCACGTCGGCGAAGAGAGTGGGACCGTAGGTTTCGAGCGACGCGATCACGCGCTGGGTGCGCGGGGTGACGTACGGGTACGAGTAGATCTGGCCGTGCGGATGCCGCAGCGTCACGCCGATCGCCTCGCCGCGGTTCTCGAAGGGGAACACCTGCTGGATGCCCGGGAGCTGCGAGAGCACGTGGGTGCGCTCGGCCCATGCCTCGATCACGGTGCGGGCCCTGGTGACGGAGAGGCTCGCGAAGGAGCCCTCGTTCTCGGGGCTGAAGCAGACGACCTCGCAGCGCCCGACTGAGGTGCGGGTGCGCCCGAGGCCGATCTCGGAGAGCTCGGCGAGCCCTGCCGGCGCGTTCGCGTCGGTGAGCAATGGCCCGAAGGACGGCGACTTGTTCTCGAACACGGCAACGTCGTAGTTGCTCGGCACCTCGCTCGGGTTCTCCGGCGTCGACGGCGCGAGCGGGTCGAGGTTCGCCGGCGGCAGGAACACCCGGTTCTGGCGTGCGGACGCGATCGAGACCCATTCGCCGCTGAGCGGGTCCTGGCGCATGCTCGCCGTCGGCGGGCGCGGGTCGAGCTGGCGGGTATCGGCGGCGCGTTCGGGCGAGAGCCGCGTGTCCGGGTCGTCGAAGTAGATGAGGTCCCGGCCGTCGGCCAGGGTGTGGTGGTGACGGGTGATTCCGGGTGCGGCGACGAAGCCTGCGCTATCCATGACGGTGTCCATAACCCTCACCACGTTAGCGGATCTGCGCAACCGAAACCAGCGGTTTCTAATTGATAACTAAAAGAAAGTAAGCGAAGATGGGGTTATGACATTCGAGACGCCGGCAGACCGCGAGCTGCTCCCGCAGCACCAGCGCAGGGAGCAGATCCGCCGGCTCGTCGACGAGCGCGGCTTCGTGCGGGTGAGTGAGCTGCGCGAGGCCTTCGGTGTGTCCGGGGTCACCGCGCGCGCCGACCTCGACGCACTCGAGACGGAGGGGCTCGTGCATCGGGTGCACGGGGGAGCGGTGCCCGCGCTGGCCCAGGGGTCGACGCTCGCCGCGGACACCGAGCCCTCTTTCGAAGAGTCGCTCGGGGCATCCGTGATACCGAAGCAGCAGATCGGGGCGCTCGCCGCATCCCTCGTCGTGAGCGGGCAGAGCGTGATCCTCGACGTCGGCACGACCAACCTCGCCATCGCCCGTGCCCTGCTCGCCCGTACGGAGCTGAGCGACGTCGTCGTGATCACCAACGGGCTCAGTATCGCCCTCGAGCTCGAGCCCGCCATCCCGCGCTTCACCGTGATCGTCACGGGCGGTTCGCTCCGGCCGTTGCAGCACTCCCTCGTGGAGCCGCTCGCCGCGACCGTGCTCAGCCAGGTCCACGCCGACCTCGCCTTCATCGGCTGCAACGGCGTCGACGCGGGAGGCGGGGTCACGAACATCAACCTGCCGGAAGCCGGCGTCAAGACCCTCATGCTCCAGGCGGCGACCCGGGCGATCGTGGTCGCGGACGGCTCCAAGCTCGGCCGGGTGCACCTCGGCAGGGTCGGCCCCCTCGATGCCTTCGATTCCCTGCTGACGGATGCCGCAGCGCACCCCGATGCGCTGGCCCGGCTCCGCGAGGCCGGACTCACCGTGCTCCAGGGCGAATAGGCTGGTCCCATGCGCGCAGCCACCGGAACCCAGTACGAACTGACACACGAGACCCCGGACGGGCGGGCCACGGCGACGATCACCGAGGTCGCCGCCGGGATCCGGGCCTATGCCCTGAACGGCATGGACCTCGTGGAGACCTTCGCTGCGGCGGTCGAGCCGCCGATGTCTGCGGGCATCGTGCTCGTGCCGTGGCCCAACCGCATCCGCGACGGGATCTGGCGGCACGGCGAGGACAGGCAGCAGCTCAGCATCACCGAGCCCCTCCTGAACAACGCCATTCACGGACTCCTCCGCTTCACCCCGTATCGCCTCGTCGAGCGGGACGCTGCGGCCGTGACCCTCGCCGCGACCGTGTTCCCCCAGTCCGGCTTCCCGTTCCAGCTCGACACGAGCGTGACCTATGCCCTCACCGACACGGGCCTCGAGGTCACCCACACCGTCCACAACGTCGGCACAGAGAACGCCCCCGTGGCCATCGGCGTGCACCCGTACCTCAAGATCGGCGACGTCCCCACAGAGGACCTCGTGTTGCGCGTCGACGCGGACACGCACCTCGAAGTGGATGCCCGGCTCAACCCGACCGGTGTCGACACCCCGGTCGGCGGCACCGGCTACGACCTCCGTGCCGGTGTGCGCGTCGCCGATCTCGCGCTCGACGACGCCTTCGGCGGCGCCGGACGCGAGCACTCGCTCACCGCTCCGGACGGCCGCAGGGTCACCGTCTGGGGCGACGAGAACATGCGGTACGTGCAGGTCTTCACCCCGACCGAGTTTCCCGTCACGGCGAGCGATGGCGCGAGCCCCATGCCCGGCCGCGCCGTCGCGATCGAGCCGATGACCGCGCCCGCCGACGCATTCAACTCGGGGGCCGGCCTCCGCTGGCTCGCGCCGGACGAGTCCTGGACCGTGCGCTGGGCCATCCGCCCGACCGGATTCCAGGCCTAGGGTCGCATCCATGGCGCTGACGCGCGAACCGACGCCGGGCCGGTCGACACCCGGTCGGCCGAAGCCCCGCGGCACCAGGCGGCGCCGTACCGCTGTGCTCAGCCCCGCAGACGCGGCCCGGCTGGTGGCCCTGGTCAGGATGAAGCGGCTCGCCCTCGCGCTGCTCCTCCTGATGGCGCTCGTCTTCGCGGTCTCGTTTGCGCTGCAGGATCGTATTCCCGCACTGCACTACGTCAGGGCCGCCGCCGAGGGCGGCATGGTGGGCGCCCTCGCCGACTGGTTCGCCGTGACCGCGCTGTTCCGGTATCCGCTCGGCCTGCGCATCCCGCACACCAACATCATCGCGAGCCGTAAAGACGAGATCGGCGCGAGCCTCGGCGAATTCGTGGGTACCAACTTCCTCTCCGAGCAGGTCGTCCGCGGCAAGCTCGACTCGATCGGGGTGTCCAGGAGACTCGGCACCTGGTTGAAGCTGCCAGACAACGCCAGCAGGCTCACCGAGGAGATCTCCGTCGCCGGCACCGGGCTGCTCACTCTCCTGAGCGACGACGCGATCAAGGACCTCATCGAGACCGTGGCGCGCGAGCACCTCGTGCGTCCGGAGTGGGCGCCGCCGATCGGCAGGGTCGGCGCGCGCCTGCTCGCCTCCGGGCAGCAGCACGCGGTCGTCGACCTGCTCCTGGATCGCGCGGAGGCCTGGCTCGAAGCCCACCCGGAGGCCTTCGGAAAGGCCGTGTCCGCTCGGCTGCCCGGCTGGCTCCCCGGCTTCGTCGACCGCCTCGTCGACGACAGGGCGCACCGCGAGGTACTCGGGTTCGTCGCCGCCGTGCGGGCGGATGCCGCGCATCCGCTTCGCGAGGCCATCGACCGTTACCTTGTCGAGCTGGCCGACGACCTCGAGCACGACCCGGCGATGATCAACCGGGTCGAGACCCTGAAGCTCGAGCTCCTGGACAGCGCCCGCCTGCGCGAGTTCGCGAGCGAGACCTGGGAGGCCGTGAAGGTGTCCCTCGTGGCGTCGCTCGGCGACCCGTCGAGCGACCTGAGGGACGGCATCCGTGCGACCGTGATCGAGGTGGGCGAGCGGCTCGCCGGCGACGGCGCGCTCGGAGGGCGCATCGATCGCTGGATCGCCGACTCGGTCACGTACCTCGTGCGGACGTACCGGGACGAGATCGCCGGTGTCATCACCGAGACGGTCGAACGCTGGGATGCCGCGGAGACGAGCGAGAAGATCGAGCTGCAGGTCGGACGCGACCTCCAGTACATCCGGATCAACGGCACCGTCGTCGGCTCTCTTGCGGGGCTCGCGATCTTCGCCGTCGCCCAGGCCGCCGTCACCCTCCTCTAAGCCGGGCGTCTAGGCAAAGTACACCAGAGCAGAGCGGAGCCTCCGCGGCCCGACGCGGCGAGGCCCCGACCGGTATCACCCGGTCGGGGCCCTCGCCCGGTCACGGTGGCTGCTCAGGCGGCGCGGCGCAAGCGGGTCGGCGCTTCCGTATCGAGCGGATGCCGCGTCCCGGTCGGTCGTGCCTGCGCGCGTGCCGCGGCGGTCACGATGCCGCCCTGCGGGATCCGGATGTCACGGTCGACGACGGCTCCGCTCTGTACCCGGGCGCCGTCTCCGATCCGGGAGTGGCTTCCGAGACGGGCGGCCGCGCCGATCACGGCGTCGACGCCGACGTGCACGTTCTGGCCGATGAAGGCCCGCGCTCCGACAAGGGCGTTGTGGTCGATCCAGCTGCCCGGTCCGATCCAGGCCTCCGCACCCACCTTGGCTCCGCTCTCGACGTATGCCGTTCCGGAGATGAAGGCGGACGGGTCGACCCGCGCCCCGCCGGAGACCAGTCCGCGTCCGTTCGCGTGCCGGCGGTACTTTTCGATGGTGCCGGTTTCGGTCTCGACTTCTTCGTTAATTCTTTCCACGTGCGACCTCCTTGAATTGTCGCGTCACCCCGCAGCTCCCGCTCCGCTGTGTGCCCGCAGCGCGCGTGGCGCGACTGCGGAGCAACAAGTCTGGCGGCTGAGCCCGAGTGCTGACCGTGTCAACGCTGTGTGCTCCCCGAGAATTCCCCGGGCGGTCGCCCTGCCTGCCGCCTGGAGGCGACGCCCGCAGCCACGGTCGCGACACCGATCGTGATCAGGGCGCCGAGGATCAGAGCGGCCGCCTCGCCAGGCGCAAGCAGCTTCAGCTGGGTCCCGATCGTCGCCGCCGCAACCGGCACGCCGAGCTGGGCGGCCGCAAGCAGACCGTACGGCAGTGGCAGGCCGAGCAGCCGGGCCGAGGCATGCGCGACGACGGCGCCGAAACCGAGGACGAGACCGAGCAGGACCATTCCGGGCCGGGCCAGGAGGTCGAGCACGTTGAGCGAGGCGCCGAGCCACACGTAGAAGAGCGGCCCGAGGAAGCCGTCGGCGATCGCGAACAGTTGCCGGGCAAGGCGCCTCGGCTCTCCGACCATCGCGACGGCCAGCCCGAAGGAGAACCCGGCGAGCATGATCGAGACGTGGCTCACCACCGCGAGGGCGGCGAACGCGAACAGGATCGTCAGCTGCACCCGTAGTTCGAGGGCGAACTTGCGGTCCTCGGACACCCGGTGCAGCCGGAGCCGGGCACCATTCTTCTCGAGTCGTGACAGCACGAGATACAGCAGCGCCGCGGATGCCGCGACCGCTGTGGCGCCGAGCGCGGCCGAGCCTGCATTGGCCGGGTCGATCACGATCGGCAGGGCGACGATCGCAGCGACGTCGGCGATCGCGACCTGCGCGGTCACCTGCAGCACCGACGGGCCGGTCAGTTTCAGCGAGTCGATCACCGGCAGCACGAGCGCCGCAGACGACGACGCGAGCAGCACCGCGTACAGCGGCGCATGCCCGGTACCGAAGAGCACCGCCGTCGCCACGCCGAGCACGATCGCGATGACGGCGGCCAGACCGGCCCTGGCCGTGCCCTTGCCGAGCGCCGAACGGATACCGGCATCACGCACCGGGACGTGGGTGCCTGCCACGAACATGATCAGTGCGAACCCGACGTCAGCAAGCAGGGTCAGGGTCGGATCGCTCGAGTCGACGAGGCCCAGCCCGGTGCGGCCGACGAGGATTCCAGCGAGGAGCTCGCCGAGCATGACCGGAACCCGCCAGCGCTGCGGGGTCGCCAGCAGCGGGCCGAGCAGGCCGACCAGGGAGATGATCGCAAGGGTCTGGAACGTCATCGGGGTGTCCGGACAGGCAACCGGCAGTGCGCCATGGCGCGGTTAGAGCGTCAGGTCCGCCAGCTGAACCGGGATGTCGGTGTTCTCGTTCGTGAGGTAGGTCGCGCAGACGCGGTGGTATCCATCCGCGATGTGCAGCGGAACCGCGGCAGGCAGATTGCCGCGCACGAGCAGGATCGGGCCCAGCCGGCGGCCCTCGCGGATCAGCCTGAGGTAATTGGCGACGTGCGGGTTCTCCGGCGTGAGCAGGGGGAGACCGGCTGCGCGCAGGATGTCCTTGGCCTTGTGGAAGGTGATGGGCGCTGCCTCGAGGGCGAGCGAGGTCGCCTCGACCGCGTGCTCGTTCACGAGCAACCGCAGGTAGTCGGCCGCCTTCGGGTAGTTCTCCGGGATGGGCTCCTCGAGCCACTTGACCTTCCTGGGCATTGCGACTCCTCGTGCCGGGCATCCGTTGGTGGGGCGATAGCCTGAGCGTAGTACGAATGGGTGTGCCCATTCGAGCGGCTCGGGCCGATGGCCTGAGGATCGGGAGAAGACACGTGCGGCGAGAGAGCGGTCCAGCGGCGGCCTCGCTGATCCCGCCGTTCGCCTACGTCACGTCGGCCGCCGGCTTCGTCATCGTCATCAGCGGCCTGGTGGATGCTGCGACCTCGGCAGGGGGCGGGCTCGGCTCGCTGTGGACCTGGCTCTGGACCCTCGTGGCCGCCGTGGTCTCCGCGCTGCCCGTCGCGTTCGGAGCCCGGTTCCCGCGCTGGGTCGGGCTCGCGGGAACCCTCGTGTTCTTCGCGGTGACCGCGCTGCAGATGGCGGTCTCGACTGCCCCGATCCTGTCGGTGAACAACCTGGTGCTCTACCCGATGTTCGCCTGTTATCTCGGCTGGTTCTACCGTCCGTTCGTGTCGCGACTGGCGGTCGGATTCGCGTTCGGGGCCTCCGGCATCGCGCTCGCCGTGAATCCCTTCGACGCCGTCCAGATCACCTGGGTCAACCTGGCTCTCGCGTCGCTCTTCTGCCGGGAGGCCGCTGGGTATCTGCGGGCCAAGCTCGACCGGGAGATCACCACCGACCCGCTCACCGGCGTCCTGAACCGGTCGGGGCTGGATGCCCGTCTCGACCTCGAGCTCGCCAGGGGAACGCGTACCGGGCAACCGATGACCGTCGCGATTCTCGATCTCGATGACTTCAAACGCCTCAACGACGAGCACGGGCATGCGGAAGGGGATCGCGTGCTGGTGGCCTTCGCGGGCTGCCTGAGACGCAACACGCGACCCTATGACTCGGTCGTGCGCCTGGGCGGTGATGAGTTCCTGCTGCTGATGACGTCCACGACGGTGGAGCAGGCCAGGGAGATGCTCGCGCGGATCTCCGCACCGGGCGGTCTGGACTGGTCGTCGGGACTGGCAGAAGCCCGCCCCGGAGATGACGCCCACAGCATCCGCGAGCGCGCGGACCAGGAGCTCTATGCCGAGAAGCGGCGCAAACGGAGCGGCCGCATGGGAGTCAGCGGGGGCTAGGCGAGCCCGCCGTTGGTGAAGATGACCTGGCCGTTGACCCAGCGGGCGGGGCCGGCGAGGAACGCGACGGTCTCGGCGATGTCGGTGGGCTGGCCGAGCCTTTCCAGGGGGACGGCCGCGGCGAGGTTCGTGATCGTGGCCTCGTCCTTGCCGTTCAGGAACAGGGCGGTCGCGGTCGGGCCGGGGGCGACCGCGTTGACGGTCACGTCCTTGCCGCGCAGTTCACGGGCGAGGATGAGCGTGATGCTCTCGACCGCGGCCTTGCTCGCCACGTAGGCGCCGTAGCCGGGGAACTGGGTGCGGGTGACGGAGGTGGAGAAGTTGACGATCGCTCCGCCCGGGCGGACCCGGCGTGCCGAAGGCTGCTCTGGCTCGAGATTTTGGTATCAGCCGCGAAACCGTTTACGCCTACCTCCGCGCTGAC
>NZ_JASJVF010000144.1:0-8582 GCF_035019805.1 Cryobacterium sp. 10I1 | reverse complement strand
TACGGCATAGTAGAAACACACATAGTGGTCCTGTTTTCAAACGGCACTATTGGCCCTGTTTTGGGTCGGCGTCAACAAACGCGATATTTCTTTCCCGACGCAGTCGTGTATGAAGTCACACTTCCCACGTTCGCAACCCCTCTCCCAACAGATGTCGAAATCATTTTCTTCGAGGAATGCCCAGACGGTGATACCGCCTGGGCATCAAAAATGTTGCTCTTCAGCTGCTCGACAATGGTCGTCCTATTTTGCGAGCGATAGCGCCTGCGCCATGACGGAATCGGAAATCGCCAGATTCCCACCGAGGATCACGATCTTCGTTGGCTTCAACCGCGTTAGCTCGGCGCCGATCACTGCGGGAATACCGTTCGGCTGGACGAGGAGCACTGGACCGCCATTCACGACCGCTGCAGACCCGCCCGAAAGAGCATCCTGGTAGGTGGCCCCAGTTGCGAGGTACACCACCGGAACCCCGGTTGCAAAGGTTCCGGCCGATACGGCCGCTGACGTTCCGTACGCATCAGGTCCCCAAAGTCTGGTCGTCGGTGCGATTCCTGCCAGCGCCGCCGCAACACCGTCTGAAATGGCCAGGTTTCCACCCAAGATGATTATCCGTGCGGGACGAAGCCGGGCCAGCTCAGTTGCGATCACGCCTGGAATTCCGTTCGGTTGAACCAGCAGGACCGGCCCCTTGTTTATGCCAGCCGCGGGCGCGCCCGACAGGGCATCCTGGTAGGTGTCCCCAGTGGCGATGTAGGCGACCGGCACGCCGGGGGCGAACGTACCTGCCGATACCGCGGCTGACGTGCCGTAGGCGTCAGGACCCCACAATCTGGTCGTCGGCGCAAGCCCTGAAAGGGTCGCGAACACTCCGTCCGAGACGGCAAGGTTTCCGCCGAGCACGACGATGCGAGCCGGTCGGAGTCGCGCCAGCTCCGCGGCGATCACGCCCGGGATCCCGTTCTGTTGAACGAGAAGGACAGGCCCTTTGTTCACCCCCGCCGCAGGCGCACCAGACAGCGCGTCCTGGTAGGTTTCTCCGGTTGCTACGTACGCCACGGGAACCCCCGCGGCAAATGAACCCGCGGACACGGCCGCCGAGGTTCCGTAAGCGTCAGGACCCCACAACCGTGCGACGGTGGCCGCGGCAGCCGGGGCAACCGGGGTAGTCGCAGGGCTCGATGCTGCCACCGAGGGCAGGCCCGTCTGCGAGCCCGTGATCGTTACGGTCACCGCCTTGCCGACATCCCCCAGTACCGGCGTGTACGTTGCCGTCGTGGCTCCAGCGACAGCAACGCCAGCCACGAACCACTGGTATGCGAAGGTGACGGTAGCCGGAGCCCAAACGCCAGGAAGGGCCGTGAGAACCAGACCGACCCCAGGCACTCCGGAAATGGTGGGGATTGCAGACGTCACGGCGGTCGCCGGTGCGCCAACGGTGTCGTACAGGGCGTAGTCATCGGTGACCAGAGTGCCATTCGAGATAAGGTTGAGCCCGAAGCTGAGCCCGGTGGATCCTGCCGGGACCGGGGGCGTGTCCCAAGCCACCTGGGTATATGTCGTCGAGGGCAAGTACTGAGGACCAGACGTCCAATAGATCCAGCCACCGACGGCATTTCGGTAGTAAACATCGAACTGCGTGTTGGCCGTCGAGGTGTACCACGCCCGAAGCGAGTAGGTATGACCGGGAGTGGCCGTCGGCGCACAGGTGCCGAGGTCCTGCGTGAGTGCGAGCTTCGCGTCTCCCGTGACCAGACCTGTCACGACCAGTTGTTCAGCGGCGGTTCCTGTGTGTGCGGCGGTCACGGTACTGAACGTCCTCGTGCTGATACCGAATCCACCCGGCTGCCAGCACTGCGGCGTCTGTCCAACGGCTCCGGGCGTCTCGAGGCTTGGGTTGAGCACAGCGTTCTCGCCTGGGCCGGGAGCGGCGCGGAAAGTGTTGGTCGAGGTGACGAGGGGCTTGACAGCCCCGCCGATGACCTGCGCGACCGTCTTGACGGTCGTGTTGTTCGTGGCGGCGCGGAGTTTGAGCCAGTCAACGAATTGCTGGAGCAGCGTCGGGGTGATCGTCAGATTCAGCGGGTCACATGCCCCGGTGCAGACGTGGTGCAGAGTCAGCTGAACCCAGCCACCGCCCGCCGTCTCCGCATCGGTCACAGTCTTCTGCAGGTCCGCGAGCGTCCACGTTGAGTCGATCTCGTCGGGGGCACGAGTCTCGAAGGCATTCAGCGGCGGTATCGTCTCAGCGAAGAGACCGGCAGTACCGCCAAACCGCGTGAACGTGTCACCGAGGTTGCGGGCGCTATTGAAGCCGCAGGCTTGCACAGCAGCGGAGACGGCCGGGTTCAGACTCGCGTACGGGTAGGCAAAGTCCGTGGTGGGGTAGCCCCAGCCGGCGAGGGTATTCCTGCCCTGACAGATCTGTTTCGTGACCTCATCCGCTGGGACGAGCGTTAGGTCGGGATGGCTGACGGTGTGTCCCCCGATCTCGTGGCCTCCGGCCTTGAGAGTGGCCAGGTCAGCCTGGGTCATGTAATCTTGGGCGCCGATCCAACCGGTAGCGATGAAGAATGTGCCCTTCATGCCGGCGGAGTCGAAAATCGGCAGCGCGGCCATCTGGTCTGCGTTGCCATCATCAAAAGTGAAACTCACGACCGTGGGAGGATCTGTGATCGCGGCCTGCGCGGGCGCCATCCCGAGCGATAGAGCCAGCCCGACCCCGGTGAGTACAGCCATGTTGCGCAGCAGCATTCGGCGGCGACTTGAAAGTTCATACATGATGTCTGTGCTCCTCAATGGTGTTCGGCAGCTGGTCGACGGTGACGCGCTATCCCGGGAGTTGACGTGAGGTGAGACGCAGAAAGGTGCCCGGTGCCTCAGTCTTAGTTTCGAACAGGTGCCAGAGCAATGGCTCGTCGGGACTCTGCGGGTTTCGCGCTGGTATCACGCACACGCATGTGGTTAACCGAACGATCCTCTACTGGCGCGCTCGTTTAATGGCGTGTAGGGGTGCTCGAAGCGAGTTGAACGGGCAATTCCGGAACGAGCCAATCGTGTCTAAGGTGAAGCGTTGCCGATCCTCGGCAAACAGAGCGAAGGGCGAACCCGAGTTGCGCAGAAATCTCTACGTGTCGGTGCGGCTCTGGACGGAGAGCGCGAAGACAAAATCGAACGGTCAAATGGGCGCGAATTCAATTTGAGCTTCGAAAGCGGCATCCGTAAATGGCACTTATGCCCCGTTACTTTCTTCGTAGTCTTCTTCGCAGCCTCAATCGGCGTGACCTGTGCGGGCGTTGTAACCGGGCCTGACTGGCATCAAGTGATCGCTGAGAGGGGCTGGGTCGGGACTCGTCCCAGACCGTTCGCCATTTGGATGCCAAGACCTGATGCCGCGGTTCCAGGCTAGCGAAGCCAGGGATGGGAGCACTCATGACAGTGCGGTCGCCCTCAACCGGGCTGGCAGGCACCTTTTCGCCAAGGCCGTGCCCAACGAGGAAGCCAAGCTGCGGGACCCGGTCGGGCGGCAGAAGAGACACGGCCAGATCCTGTTCACCATGGACCGACCAGCCACGATCGGCGCGTTGCCGATCGGTGTCGCGCAGGCCGACAAAGTGCTCGTGGGTTCGGGCGGGCTTCACCATATGCCGGATCGCGGACCTCCACACTGCTGAAGCGAAGACCGACGCCCGGGATGGGGCCATCGTCGCGTAAACGGCTGGCCCTGCCATACGCTTGCGGTCCATCCAACTCGCCGCCTACGCCGGACTCGCCCCAGTAACCCGGCTCTCCGGTACATCCATCCATGGCTATCACCCATCCCGTCGAAAAGAGGATCCTCAAATGGGCCTTGTTTTTCTCTGCGCTCACCGCGCATCGAGATCCGGTCTGACGGACCTACGACCATCGCAAGGTCGCCCAAGGCAATAACACAACCACGCCCTCGTCTCCCTCGCCCGACGTCGCTATGACGTCCTTTACGCCATACTCCGCGTCGGCACTTAATAGCTCACGCCGGCCGCTAGCTCGTCGCTCGATGAAAACATAAGGGCGCCCTCCTGAACAGGAGATCTTGATCTAATTCTCTCGGTTGCCCTCGTCGACGCCGGGAGTTGGAATACCGAGCACCTTCAGCTGTTCCCGATACTGTTCCGCACGCAGGTCGCCAGCAGCGAAGCGCTCGTCCAGAATCAAACGGGCTTTGCTCGGCTGCGCGGCTCCCACATCGGGCATCGACGCCGCCTGCTGACCGTTGCGCTGCGCCGAGCCACCACCGGAGCGAACCGCCCAAATAACGAGCAGCACGATGCCTACGATGACCAGTAGCCCAAACGGCCAACCCCACGCCATGTTAATTCCGTTGCCCCACATCATTTTGTCTCCTTCGTTTGTTCGGTTTTGATTGATTGAGAGTCTCCGCGGCTTCCGCTGAGCCCGTCACTTTCAGGTGACGGTGAGTTCTTGGTACATCCCGGCGGCATAGTGGCCTGGCAGGTTGCAGATGACTTCGTACCGTCCCGGTGGGAGGTCGAGGGTCACCCAGCCGGCGCTGCCTGGGGCGATACCGGTACCTTCACCGGCCTTGCACGTGGCGGAGGCCTCGCCAAGGCTGGCGGTTTCGTCGATTTTGTGCTCGCCGGAGATCGACCGGCTACCCGCGACGTGCGAATCCACGAGCGGAAGTATGACGAGCTCGTGGCTGATGCTGCCGTCATTGGTGGCGAGGAAGGATACGGTTCCCGAACTGACGCTCGACCGGTCGAGGCTCAGATTCATGGCACCGCGGTGCATCATTCCGTTCCCGGTGTTGCCACCCATCATCCCGTTGTCGCCGCCCATCATGGAACCCCCCATGTTCCGCAGCGACACGTTCACGACGGTGCCAGCAAGCTGTGGCGTTGCGCAGGACGATCCGGCCGCCGCACCAAAATCCGGCCCCCTGCCGCTCATGGCGCTGACGGCACCGACGGACAGCCCGGTGAGACCGATGATCGTCGCGGCCGCGCCAGCGATCGCGGTAGCGGTGAGTATGCTCCTGCTCATGATGTTTCTCCTCCATCGAGTGGGTTGATGTTCCCCACTCTGCGCGTCCGCTGTGCAGTTCGACTGGCGTGCGTGTGGAGATGGTGTGGAGGTTTGCGGCGACGGAGTCTTCGCCCAAAGGACGCGCGTTAGGGTGAGGTATGCCCACCGTGCTGGTCGTCGAGGACGAGCGTGACATCCGCGACATCCTTCGCCGCTACCTTGAACGAGCCGGCTTCGCGGTGCTCACGGCAACGTCTGGTGTGGAGGCACTGCGCCTCCTGTCCGCGTGCGAGCTGGTGCTCCTCGATCTGGGTCTTCCCGATATCGACGGAACCGACATCCTCCGGGAAATCCACACTCTCGGAACCGTCCCGGTGATCGTCCTCACGGCGCGCAGCACGACGGAGGACCGCATCCAGGGGCTGGAACTCGGTGCAGACGACTATGTGACGAAGCCGTTCAGCCCCCACGAAGTCGTGCTGCGCGTGCAGGCCGTGTTACATCGGTATGGCGGTTCGACGACCACAACGGGGCCGACAAGCTACGGCGGCCGACGGTTGCGAATCGATGACAGTGCCCACCAGGCGTGGCTCGACGGCGCCGCGCTCGACCTGACTCCGACCGAATGGGGACTCCTCGCGGCGGTATCGACCGCTCCTGGGCGGGTCTACTCGCGGTATGAGCTGGTGAATCGGGTGCGCGGCTACGAATACGCCGGGTATGAGCGCACCATCGACTCCCACATCAAGAATCTGCGCCACAAGCTCGGGCCGGGCGGCGCCGACATCATCGAGACGGTCCTCGGCGTCGGTTATCGTCTTGCGCTCCGTCAGGACGAGCCGTCATGAGGATCCTGGGCCTCGGCTCGCTGGGACGCCGGCTCCTGCTCGCATTCGCACTCGTGGCCGTGTCGTCGGTGCTCGTGCTCAGCGTCGCCGCCCTGGTCGGCGTGGATCGAGGCGTGCAGGTCACGCAGCAGGCCGACCGACAGCAGATCGCGGACTCCGCGGCCGCAGCAGCCGCCGATGCTTATCGATCGGCCGGAGACTGGGCGACAGCGGAACTGGGCCGCACCCTCGCAATCGGTGACGCCGCATCCGCCGGGCTCACTGTGGTGGACATGACGGGTACGCCTGTCCAGTCGAGAGATGGAATGATGGGCGGCAACGCCGACGGGCAGGGCATGGGAATGGGGTCGGCTATGGGCCAGACCGTGGCCTCGGCACCGGTCATGGTCGACGGCGCCCAGGTTGGCACGGTTCGGATGACGTTCGGCATGATGGCCGGGACAACCGTGTTCGACGTCACCTGGTCCTGGATCGCCGTCGCCGCCGTCGTCGCCCTCGTGATCGCGCTCGGCGCGAGCTGGTTCGTCACCCGGCTGCTCGTCCGCCCGATCCGGGCCATGACGGATGCCGCCCGGTCGTTCACGACCGGAGACCGGCAGGCTCGGGCCACCGAGCCGGCTCCGGGTGAGCTCGGCGAGCTGGCCTCCGCGTTCAACGGCATGGCCGACGCGGTCGTCCGCTCCGATCGTGATCGGCGCACTCTCACCGCGGACGTGGCCCATGAGTTGCGCACCCCGCTCGCGGCCCTTCAGGCCGGCCTGGAGGAACTGCGTGACGGCCTCGTGGAGCCGACACCCGAAAGCCTCGCGGGGCTGCATGACCAGTCGCTGCGGCTCGGACGCATCGTCGCGGACCTGGCCGAACTGTCGGCGGTCGAGACGGCAGGACTGTCACTGCACCTCGCCGCCGTCGACCTCGCCCAGGTCGCCCGCGCCGCCCTGTCCGAGTGGGAGCCGCGGCTGCGGGCTGCCGGTCTCACCATCATCGCGGAGCCGGTCGGGCCGGCCTGGGTGCGCGCAGACGCCGACCGGATGCACCAGGCCGTCGGCAACCTGCTTGCCAACACCGCCCGCTACTGCCGGCCGGGCGATTACGTGACCGTGACCGTGACGGTCGACGACGGCCGGGCGGTACTGGCTGTCGGCGATACCGGCCCCGGCATCGCCGCCGACGAGCTCCCGCACATCTTCGACCGGCTCTGGCGGGGCCGGGAGGCGGCACACGTGTCCGGCTCGGGTATCGGCCTCGCCCTGGTCCGCGAACTCGTCATCGGGCACGGTGGCACCGTCGATGCGACGTCCGCGCCGGGAACGGGAACGGGAATCACCATTCGGCTGCCGGGAACACGGGCTCCCGGAATCGGGGCCCGATAACCACCGACGTCTCTGTTAACACGGTTCCCTGAGTGAGCTGGCGCGCGTTCTTGAATTTGTGTGACCTAAAGTGGGGCCTAATGTCCCAGAACAACGTAAGCAATCCAACAGTCGATGACGTAGCTCGACTGGCCGGCGTTTCCATCGCGACCGTGTCTCGTGTTCTCAATGGGTCCGCACGCGTCAGTGACGACAGGCTGACGCGGGTTCGCGCCGCGGTTAACGAACTCGGGTTCCGGCCGAACTCAGCAGCCCGTTCCTTGGCAAGCCGCCGTGCCAGCATTGTTGCGGTACTGGCCGGAACCACGTTGGCCTTCGAACAAGCGGAGATCATCCGAGGCATCGAGGAGAGTGCCCGAGAAGCGGGTTACCTCATGAGCCTCACCGCGGTCGGCGATGCCGACGACGACAGCATCGATCAGTCTCTGTCGCTCGTCCTTGACCAGGCAATTGCTGGTGTGATCGTGCTCACCTCCGATGCGGCAGGGGTTGCCACGCTCCACCGAATCCCAGAAGGAATCTTCACGGTCGCTGCGGCAGGATCGCCCGAAACAGTCGTACCGCACGTTCCACTGCATGACTCTGGAGCAGCGGAGGAACTCGTGGCCTACCTCCTGGGGCTCGGTCATACGACGGTGCACTGTGTCGGCGTTCGCGCCTCGCCGAATGAGGACGAACGGATCGTGGGCTGGCGCCGTGCCCTTCGTGCAGCGGGGGCCGCGATTCCGGAGGTCATTCATTCCAGTGAAGAACCGAACTCGGGATGCGCCATTGGACGCCAATTGGCCCGCTCGCCTCACGTCACAGCGGTCTTCTGTGGCAGTGACGTTCTCGCCATGGAAGTCATGCGCGGTCTCGCCGAAGGCGGAAGATCTGTCCCTGCTGAGGTCAGTGTCGTTGGTTTCGGCGACCATCCGCTTTCGGCGTTGTGGTGTCCCGCGCTGACGACAGTGAAACAAGACTTCGCCGGAGTGGGCAATCGCGCTTTCTTGGTACTTGAGGGGTTGATAGCGGGTTCCCTCGGGCGAGGGTTTGCCTCGGACGGTCCGGCTCTTGTCATCCGTGAGAGTGCGGCACCACCCGCCAAGTCGAGCGGTGCCGCACCGGTCTGATATCACGCGATCACTCTGATGCTGCGCTGGCCATCAGGCGTGGGTAGTCGACCGCTCCGCTGCCGTACTCGTGGAGCGAGAGGGGTCAATGGCCACGTCAAGCCCGCGGAATCCGCGGAGCCGGAGGCTGTTGCTGACCACGAAGATCGAGGACAGCGCCATTGCGGCGCCGGCGATCAGGGGGTTGAGCAGGCCGAGCATGGCGAGCGGGATCGCGGCCACGT
>NZ_JASJVF010000143.1:0-8597 GCF_035019805.1 Cryobacterium sp. 10I1 | reverse complement strand
GGGGGGGGCCGGGCCGGTTCCCCGCCCCGCGCGGCCAGATGCCCGCGGTCCCCTGGCCGCTGTTCTGACCCTGCGACCCTGACCTGTGATCGTCGGGTGGGTACGATCAGTGGATGCCCCCGCGTTCGCCCCTTCCGCAACGTCACGGGCTCGACGCGGCCTGGGTCTGCACCCCGGAGCGCGACCCATCCCGGCCGCAGCCGTGGCCGACCATGGGCGCCTGGCTGGCAGAACGGTTGGCCGGGTTCGTCGACGTGGCCGGGTTCCTGGCCGCGGAGCGCTTCGCCTACGAAACGGGCACGCCCGTCGCTACCAGCGACCCCTACCGGCCGCACACCTTCGTCTGGTTTCATCGTGATCTCGCCGCGGAGGTGGTCGTGCCGGGGACCATTCATGTGATCCACCGCGACGAGCGGCTCGTCGTGATCGACAAGCCGGCCTTCCTCTCCACGATCCCGCGCGGCCGGCACGTCGTGCAGAGTGTCGTGGTGCGCCTGCGCGCCGAGCTCGGACTGCCAGAGCTCTCTCCGCTGCATCGGCTGGACCGGGTGACATCGGGGCTGCTTGTGCTGGCGACCGAGAGGCGCTGGCGCGGGGCGTACCAGTCGATGTTCCAGCGCGGTGAAGTCCACAAGACCTACCGGGCCCTGGCCCCGGCCCGACCGGGGCTTGAGTTCCCCGTCACCGTCCGCAACCACCTGCTCACCCGGCGCGGTCACTGGCAGGCCGAGGTCGTGCCCGGGGCACCGGTCAACGCCGAGTCGCTGATCGAGCTGGAGACCTCGCTCGGCAGTGCCGCCGTCTACCGGCTGACGCCGAGCACGGGACGCACCCACCAGCTGCGGATGCACATGCTGGGCCTCGGCATCCCGATCATCGACGACCCGCTCTACCCTGTGGTCCAGGACGTCGCCATCGACGACTTCTCCCGGCCGCTGCAGCTCCTGGCGAGCGAGGTGAGCTTCACCGATCCGATCGACGGGCATCCGCGCTACTTCGACGGAGTGCGCACCCTGCCGGTGCTCCCGGAGACTCGTGCCCCGGAGACGGGTGCCTCGGAGTGAGCGGGTGGCTCAGCCGAGGGTCTTCTTCATCTTGATCGACGTCGTCTCGTAGTCCAGCGTCTCGTAGAGCCGCCGCGCCACCGTATTGAAACCGAAGACGCTCAGGCCGAGGGTCCTGGCGCCGTGGGACTTCGCGAACTGTTCCGCGAGCAGCATGGTCTCCCGGCCCAGCCCCTTGCCACGTTCGTCCTCGTTGATGGAGATATCCCAGACCCACCAGTCCGAATCGTCCTCACCCTGGGCGCGGCCGATCCAGAGGTAGCCGACCGGGCGGCCAGGGCCGTCGTGCACGTCGAACACGTACTGACCGGATGCCGGTTGTCCGCCGGGGAAGGAATTTCCGAGACTCCGGGCGGCGAGCCGATGAGCATCTGAGGGGGAGCGGCCGAGGCTGATCAGATCGGATGCGTACTCCTCCGCGCTGCGTCGCAGCCATTTCGGAAGACGTTTGGGGGACAGGGGTTCCAGGGTGACGGGCACGAGCCGAGCCTATCCGTCGGCCGGTGCCCGGTCACACCGTTCGTGGGGGGCCTAGGTCGCGAGGAAGGCGAGGATGTCCTGGTCGAGCTCCGCCTGGTAGTCGCCATAGATTCCGTGGGGCGCGCCGGGATAGACCTTGAGGGTGCCGTTCTTGACCAGCTTGATCGACTTAAGTGCTGCGTCCTTGATGGGAACGATCTGGTCGTCGTCTCCGTGGGCGATGAAGATCGGTACCTCGAGCGCCGTGAGGTCTGCGGTGAAGTCGGTCTCCGAGAACGCCTTGACGCAGTCGTAGGCCGCGGCGAGGTTCACCAGCATTCCCTGGCGCCAGAATTCGCGCTTGGCACCCTCAGAGACCGCGCTTCCGGGCCGGTTCGCCCCGAAGAACGCTTCGGTGAGCTCGATGTAGAACTGGGACGAATCGCTCAGGACACCCGCACGGATGCCGTCGAACACCTCGATCGGAAGGCCGTCGGGGTTGCTTTCCGTCTTCACCATGAGCGGCGGCACCGCGCCGGCGGTGATGACCTTGGTCACCCGGCCGACCCCGTGCTGCGCCGCATAGCGCACCACCTCGCCGCCGCCCGTGGAGTGACCGATCACGGCGAGGTTCTTCAGGTCGAGCGACTCGACGAGTTCGGCCAGGTCGCGGGCATACGTGTCCATGTCGTTTCCGGTATACGTCTTCGCTGAGCGACCGTGCCCGCGGCGGTCGTGTGCGATGGCACGGTACCCGTTGTCGGCGAGCAGTTTCACCTCGACCTGCCAGGCGTCGGACGAGAGCGGCCAGCCGTGGCTGAGGAGGACCGGCTGTCCTTCGCCCTGGTCGGTGTAGTAGATCTCGGTTCCGTCGGATGTGCTGAAGTACGGCAAGAGGGATCTCCTTCAAAGAATCGTCGGAATGAAAATGACAGGATAGCCCGGCCTCGTGAGCCCTGCCCGGACAGGTATGCTGCGAGTGCGTTCGGCGTTAACGAGGACACCCAGGGAGAAATTCATGAACAAGTACGTTGTCACCAACCCCGCCACGGGGACGAGCGGCCCCAGTTTCACGCTGGCAACCGACGACGAGGTTTCGGACGCGATCGGCGTGGCGGACCGCGCCCACACGGAGTTCTCGCGCCGCACATCCGTCGCGGAGCGGGCGGCACTCATGCAGCGCGTCGCCGACCTGCACACCGAGCGTCGCGAGCACCTGGCCGAGCTCATCGTGCGCGAAATGGGCAAGCCCGTCGAGCAGGCCCTCGGTGAGGTCGACTTCTCCGCCGACATCTACTCCTACTACGCGACTCATGGCGAGGCCTTCCTCGCCGACGAGCCGATCGAACTTCTGGGTGGCGAGGGCACCGCGTTCATGCGCAGCGCGTCCCTCGGCGTTCTCCTCGGCATCATGCCGTGGAACTTCCCCTACTACCAGGTCGCCCGTTTCGCCGGCCCGAACCTGGTGCTCGGCAACACCATCCTGCTCAAGCACGCCTCGCAGTGCCCGGAATCCGCCGCCGCCATCGAAGAGATCTTCACGGATGCCGGGTTCCCCGCCGGCGCATACCGCAACCTCTACGCATCCAACGCCCAGATCTCCGACATCATCGCCGATCCGCGGGTGCACGGCGTCTCCCTGACCGGGTCGGAGGGGGCAGGCGCGGCCGTCGCGGAGGTCGCCGGCCGCAATCTCAAGAAGGTCGTGCTCGAACTGGGCGGATCCGACCCGTTCATCGTGCTCAGCGCGGACGACCTCGAGGAAGCCGTCGACGCTGCCGTCGCGGCCCGCCTGGACAACTCCGGGCAGTCCTGCAACGCGGCCAAGCGTTTCATCGTCATCGACGGCCTCTTCGACGCCTTCACCGAGAGCTTCACCGCCAAGATCACCGGCAACGTGCCGGCAGACCCGACGTCACCGGAGACGACACTGGGACCGCTCTCCTCCCTCGGCGCCGCCGAAAACCTCGAGGAACAGCTCCAGCGGGCGGAGGCCCAGGGCGCCACCGTCGTTGCCAGGGGAACGCGGGACGGCGCCTTCTTCTCGCCGACGGTGATCACCGGGGTCTCCCCGCAGAGCGACGCCTACCGGGAAGAATTCTTCGGCCCGGTGGCCGCGATCTACCGTGTGCAGGACGAGGCGGAGGCGGTTCAGGTGGCCAACGACATCCCCTACGGCCTCGGTTCCTACCTCTTCACGACCGACCCGGAGCAGGCACTGCGCGTCGCCGACCAGATCGAGGCCGGGATGGTGTTCATCAACGGGTCGCTCCTGGACAGCCCGGAACTCCCCTTCGGCGGCGTGAAGCGGTCCGGCTTCGGCCGGGAACTGGGACGCTTCGGGATCGCAGAGTTCGCCAACCGCAAGCTCATCCGCATCCTGAAGTAGTCACTCGTGCATCGGCCGGGTCCCGATCGGGCCCGGCCGACACGGGGCGTGTCAGCTTAACGAGCGCCCAGCATCAGGCCGGGAAAAGCGGCGAGGATGCTGGTGACGACACCGTCATCGTCGTTCGACGGAGCGAGGTGGCGGGCACGGGCACGGATGCTCGGGTGCGCATTGGCCATCGCGTAGGACTCTCCGGCGGCGTCGAGCATCTCGGCGTCGTTGAGGTAGTCGCCGAACGCCATCGTCTGCTCCCGGGTGATCCCGAGTTCGCGCTGGAGGCGGATCAGCGCCCGCCCCTTGTTGACCCCTGGACGCATCACATCGACCCAGTGCTCGCCCGAGACCACGACATCGGCCTCGAGTCCGAGGCCGCGCAGGGACGGCCCGGTGTGCTCTTCCGCTGAGGCGAAGTCGTAGATCGCGAGTTTCACCACCTCGTCGTCGGAGGACGCGGCGAGGACATCGTCCACGATCGCCAGGGCCTCGTAGTACGGCTTGACCCTGGCGAAGTACTCGGCGTCGGTGCGCTCGATATACGCCGTTCGCACCCCGCACACGACGATGCCCACGTCGGAGCCCGTGGCGGCCGCGGTGCGCACCCACTCGACGATGGCGGGGATGACGGACAAGACGATGGGTTCCAGTGCGATGCTCGTGCCGTCGCGAACGACGTTCGTGCCGTTCTCGGCGATGAACACCAGGCCCTCGCGCTCACCGAAGGTTTCCCGCAGGGTCTGGTATTGGCGTCCACTGGCAGGGGAGAACATCACTCCGGCGCGGAGCAGCGCCTCGAGCACGGGCCAGAAGCCGTCGGGCACCCGGCCGGAATCATCGAGGAGAGTGCCGTCCATGTCCGAGACGATCAGGCGGATATCGGCGGGTTCCTGGAGGTGAGTCACCCTTTCCATTATCGAGGACGGCGCGGGGTGCGGTGACCGTCGACAGTGGGCCGGCCCCGTGCACCCCGTTCCGGCGCCCTGCCCGGCGCCCTTGTGTGCTCCCGGTCGTGGGGGCACCATGCATCGTGGACACCGTGCCCGATTCACCGTCGAAAGGTCGTTCCCATGCCTCGTACCTCCGTTGTGACCGGCTCGGCAAGCGGCATCGGGAAGGCAACCAAAGAACTTCTCATGGAGCGCGGTGAGACCGTCATCGGCGTCGATATCCATGATGCGGACGTGGTCGTCGACCTGTCCACCGCTGCAGGGCGCGCGTCCCTCGTCGAACAGGTGAGCGACCTGAGCGGCGGTGCGGTCGACGCCGTGCTCGCCGTTGCCGGTCTGGCTTCGCCGACGGCCACCACCGTGGCCGTGAACTACTTCGGAACCATCGCGACGCTTGAGGACCTGCGCCCCCTGCTGGTCGGCTCGGCCGCCCCCCGCGCCGTCGCCGTCGCGTCGATGGCCTCGCTCTTCCCGCCGGACGACATCCTGCTCGCCGCACTCCTCGCCGGCAACGAAGCGGATGCCCTGGCCCGCGCCGCAGAGCTCGAAGCGGGCGGCGAGGAGCTGGGAGCCTTGATCTACGGCACGACCAAGCGCGCCCTGGCCCGGTGGATCCGCCGGAACGCTGCGACGGACAACTGGGCCGGCGCCTCGATCCCCCTGAACGCGATCGCACCCGGGGTCGTGGACACCCCGATGACCTCCGACATGATCAAGACGCCGCAGCAGCGCGAGGCGATGGCCACGATGGTTCCGATGCCCCTCAACGGGATCTTCGAACCGCGCTCGGTCGCCTACCTCCTGGCGTGGCTCGCCGGCGAGGAAAACGCCCACCTGTGCGGTCAGGTGATTTTCATCGACGGGGGTTCGGATGTGGTCATCCGGGGGGACGCGACCTGGTAGCGATAGCGGGCGTTCACCGTGTTGTGAGCGCGCCGTCGACCATCGAATGCACCGAGGTCATCAGCGGGAGCAGGCGCTGGTCGTGGGTGACGAGGATCGTGGCGGTGTCGAACTCCGCTGTCAGCCGCAGAATCAGGGCCAGGATGCTCGAACCGCGTTCCTGGTCCAGCGCACTCGTGGGCTCGTCGACCACCAGTGCGCTCGGCTCATTCATCAGTGCCCTGGCGATATTGACCCGCTGGCGTTGCCCTCCCGAGAGTTGCGCCGGATGCTTGGCGGCGTGATCGGCGAGGCCGACGGCATCCAGGAGCTCCCTGGCCCGCGCCCGTGCGGCGTTGCGGGCACTGCGACCCCGGCGGGGTCCGTCGAGTTCCCCCATCACAACAAGCTGCTCCTCTGCGGTCAACGACGGGATCAGGTTCGATTGCTGGAAGACGATGCCGATGCTGTCCCTTCGCAGCTCCGCCCGTTCGGCGAGGGAGAGGGCGGTCGCGTCCACGTCATCGACGTGCAGGGTTCCTGCATCCGGGCTGATCAGGGTCGAAGCCACGGCGAGCAGGCTCGACTTCCCCGATCCGGATGGGCCGGTGATCCCGACCACGGAACCGCGATCGACCCTGAGGCTGACGTCGTCGACGGCGGTGATCCGCCGGTCGCCGTCCGGGAAGCTGAGGGTGATGTGGTCAAGGCGGATCATCGGTTGCTCCCGAGGGCGGTGAGGGGGTCGGCGGTGGTGACGGAACGGAGCGCGAAGGCCGCGCCGGCGAGACCCAGCGCGATCATCGCCGCACCGGGAAGGAGGGTCGTCAGGGGACTGATCACAAACGGCAACGCGGTGCCGGCCAGTGCGCCGAGCAGGGCGGTGAGCGCGATGCCGAGCCCGACGCCCACGATGAGGACGAGGGCGGCCTGGCCGAGAGCGTCGCCGACGAGCATCCGGTTGGACGCACCGAGCGCCTTGAGGACTGCGGCGTCCGGTTGGCGTTGCATGCTCCAGACGGTGAAGAACGCGCCGACCACGAGGGCGGAGATGCCGAAGAGCATGGCCACCATCAGGAGCAGCGAGCCGATTTCGGAGCGGAATGCCGACAGGGCCGTCAGCGATTGCAGGACGCCGGCCGAGGACGTGCCGGTCGCCGTGTCCGCGGCGGACCAGTCGGTTCCCGAGGCGGTCACGGCCAGGACGGTCGCGTATGCGCCGGGGCTGCCGGTCGTGGCGGCGAGCTTCTGCCAGTCGGTCAGGGCCAGCCAGCTGACCGGCGTGTGCGAGTACCAGGTGTCGTCGGTGACCCGGTCGACGACGAATGTTGAACCCAGGATGGTGACCGAATCGCCTGCCCCGATGCCGAGTTTCGCAGCGGCCGTCCGCGGCAGGGTCAGGTGCCCGCTCGCGGGAGCGCTGCCGGAACCGAACCCGGAGGCGCTGCCGAACAGCGCGACGGCGACCTGGTTGTCGCCGGCCGATACCCTCTGCTGGCTGATGCCCAGGGGGTGCACGTCCCGGACCCCGGCCTGGTCTCGCCACCGGATCGCATCCGCTTCGGTCACAGCGGAATCGGCGAAGCTGCGTTCGGAGTCCGCGACCGGGGCAGAGAAGACGATCCGATCGGCGCCGAGGCCGGTGATCGCGGAGATGTTCTGGTCGGCCAGGCCGCCGGTCAGGCCGGACAGGAATCCGACCAGCAGGGTGATCAGGGTCACCACGGTTCCGATGAGGACGAATCGCCCCCTGGCGAATCTCAGATCGCGCCACGCTACGTACACAGAGGACTCCTTTTCACGCCGGTCCCGTCACTGGACCGGCTGCAGATGGCGAGCCCGTGCCCGCCACTGACCACTCTGCCGAGAACCGAACGCCCGGTCATCGTGCACCCGAACGGTCATTCCGGGACGAAGGGCGGAGCATCCGCTACACCTTTCGAAGGATGCCGTCCCGGCCTATTCCCCGTACGGTGGACTGGTGATCGCCGAGTGAGAGAAGCAACGCCATGACCGCGCACGGCTCCGGACTCGACTCCGTCTTCCTGGGTCTGCGCGTGAGCCTGCACCTGTTGGTGCTCGGCCTCGTCGTGCTCGTGGTCGCGATGGCCGGGCAGGCGGGGATGCCCGCCGCGGGAGTCATCATCTGCCTTTCCGCCGTGCTGCTCGGAACCTATGCCACCGGCACACTCGTCGCATACAACCTCCCGAGCCGTTCCCTGCCCGGGTGGGCACTGGCCTGGACGGCCGCGCTGAGCCTCGAGTGGGTTGTCCTCACGGTCTTCAGCCCGGAGGCCATCTACCTGCTCTTCCCGCTCTTCTTCATCTACCTGCACCTGCTTCCCGGCTGGACGGGCCCCGCAGCAATCGCCCTCGCGACCGGGATCGCGATCGTCGCATTCGGCGTGCATCGCGGATTCAGCGTGGGCGGCGTGATCGGTCCCGTGATCGGTGCCGTGGTCGCCGTCGTCATCGGGCTCGCGTACCGGTCGCTCACCAGGGAAGCCCGGGAGCGGGACCTTCTGATCGCCGAGCTGCAGGACACCCGAACCCAGCTCGCTGCGGCCGAGCGGGCCGCGGGAGTGCTCGACGAACGCGGCCGGCTGGCGCGCGAGATCCATGACACGGTGTCCCAGAGCCTCTCCAGCATCGTCCTGCTGCTGCACGCTGCCGAGCGCTCCGCCGATTCGAGTGCCGCCGTGCGCATGCGCGTGGGCCAGGCCAGGGATGCCGCGACTCAGGCCCTCGGCGAAACCCGTTCTTTCATCGACGAACTCTCGCCACCGGCGTTGCGGCAGACCACGCTGGTCGAGGCGCTCCGCCGGCTTGCCGCCGAGACGGATGCGGCCAGCGGAGTAC
>NZ_JASJVF010000142.1:0-8916 GCF_035019805.1 Cryobacterium sp. 10I1 | reverse complement strand
GCCCCGGCCGACCGCCTCCGGCGCTCAGCGAGCGCCACCGCGAACGCGAGGATCGCCAGGAGCGCGCCGCCGAACACGATGCGCGCCGCGCCGAGAGACGTCGCACTCGCCTGGGCACCGCCGAGGGCGCCGAGGGCCTGAGCGGTGCCCGTCGTCCCGAAGCACACGGCCGCAAGTACGATCAGCCACCTCGAAGCCCGCACGGTCATACGTCATTGTTCCATGCGCCCTGCCGCTGCCTGCCACCGTGAGATGGACGGTCGAGATGCACCGTTCCGGTCGAGTGTTCCCGTTCTGCCGGTGGCTCTCGACCGGAAAAGGTACATCTCGGAGGGCACACTCAGGTCGTGGGCAGCCGCATCCGGTCGAGGTCGGCGAGGAGGGCCTTGACCCGCGCCTCGATCTCGTCGCGAATCGCCCGGACGCCCTCCATCGGGAGTCCGACGGGGTCGGCGAGGTCCCAGTCGAGGTACGTGCGGCCGGGATAGACCGGGCACGCGTCGCCGCAGCCCATCGTGATCACGTAGTCCGCCGCCCGGACGACCTCGTCCGTCAACGGCTTGGGGTACTCGCCCGCGAGGGGAACGCCGATCTCGTCGAGCGCGGCGACGACCATCGGATTGACCCGGCCGGCCGGAGCCGACCCTGCCGTCAGGACCCGCACGCGATCCCCCGCGAGCGACCGCAGAATGGCCGAGGCGAGCTGGGATCGTCCTGCGTTCTGAACGCAGACGAACAGCACGTCCGGAACGTCCGGAACGTCGGGAACGTCCGGAGAGCCTGGAGAACCCGGAATGCCCGACGCGCCCGACGCGTCGGACGCGTCCGTCGCGAAGAGACCGTTCGTCGCATTCCGGCCATCCACCGCGGCCAGCGACTGCAGTCGGTCGCCGGCGAAGCGCGCCGTGAACGAGGGAAGATAGCGGGTGATCTTCGCCTGCCGGGCGAGGAGTTCGTAGCTCTCCCGCACGTATCGGCCGACGGTTTCGTGCGCGAACGTGCCCCGGAACCGGGTCGCGAGGTCGTCCGTGATGCGCGCCAGCACGGGCGCGGCCACGACGGCCGCGATCGGGTCGGTGTCGCTCCTGGTCGTCTCGAGAACGTCGCCGACCCGCTCGGGCACGACCGAATACCAGACCTGACGCCCGACCTGATCCCGGGCGAGCAGGCCTTCCTCGGTCATGATGCGCATGTGATGGCTGACGGTCGGCTGGCTCAGTCCGAGTGCCGTGGCGAGTTCGCCGACGAGTGCGCGGCCGTCCGGCCGGCCGACGATCATGCCGAGCAACTGCACCCGGGTCGGGTCGGCCATCGCGCGCAGGCCCCGGGCGATGTCCTCGGCGGCCGCGCGGTCGAGCGGCCGCAGCGCGTCCGGATCGGGGCCGGCAAGGTCTGTTCGCATAGACGCGAGTCTATGCGACCGGGCAGCGGATGCCCCTGGCGACCCGGCGTGCCACCTGGCCGGCGTCCCGCGCGCCTACTGGGACGGGTCGAGGGTGAACAGCTCCGGGTTGGTCTGCCGCACTGCGGCAATGTCGTTGAAGACACGGCGCAGGTGCTCCCGCATGGCGCTCGCGGCCGCATCCCCATCGCCCGCCGCGAGCGAGTCGGTGATGACCTGATGCTGGTCGATCAACACGCTCATCCCGGTGAAGGACAACGACAGGTGCCGCGCCCTGTCGAGGTGCGCCTTGGCCTGGGCGACGGTCCGCCAGGCGGAGCCGTGGCCGCTGATGCCCATCAGGGTCGCGTGGAACTCCTCGTCGAGGGTGAAGAAGCCGGACTGGGTCTTGCGGCTGTCCGCGATCCGCTGAGCGTCGATGATCGCGTTCAGTTCGGCGATGTCGTCGGGCGTCGCGCGGGCGACCGACTCGTTCAGGGCAGCGAGCTCGAGGGATTCCCGCACGAACTGGGCCGTCTCGATCTCGGAGAGCAGGATCGGCGCGACGAGCGTTCCGACCTGAGGGACCACGAAGACGAGCTGCTCCTCGGCGAGGAGGATGAGGCTCTCGCGGATCGGGGTGCGGGACAGCCCGAGCTGGCCGGCGAGCTCGTTCTCGGACAGCCGGGTGCCGGGGGCCAGGTCGAGCGTGATGATCTTCTGGCGGATGATCTCGAGGGCGTGCGTGCGGGCGTTGCGCCGTGTGGTCGCGGGCCTGGCCCGAAACGCTCCCGAATCCATCGTCATCTTTCTAGTATGAGGCGCTGGTGTTCTTGCATGGTACGGCGCAGTCAGGTGGGGCCGGGAGTCCGGGCCCCCCCCGCCCCCCCCCCGCCCCCCCCCACCAACCGGGCGGCTCAGGCCCTGGAGGCCTTGTCGATGGCTTCCCACAGCCCGTTGAGGTACGCGATTCCGAGCGCACGGTCGTACAGGCCATAGCCCGGGCGCCCGGTCTCGCCCCAGATCATCCGGCCGTGGTCCGGACGGATGTACCCGTCGAAGCCGACGTCGTGGAAGGCCTTCATGATCTCGTAGATGTCGAGCGAACCCATCTCCGAGAGGTGCGCGGCCTCCTCGAAGTTGTCGTTGCCGAGGTGCTTGATGTTGCGCACGTGGGCGAACGGCACCCGGTCGCGACCGGCGAAATAGCGGATGAGCGCGGGAACGTCGTTTTCCGGATTCTCACCGAGGCTGCCGGTGCAGAGGGTCAGCGCGTTGTGCGGGCTGTCGACCATTTCGACGATGGCCTTGAGGTCGTCGAAGTTCTTCACGATCCTGGGGAGGCCGAAGATCGGCCGGGGCGGGTCGTCCGGGTGGATGGCCATCTTGATGTCGTACTTCTCGCAGGTCGGGATGATCGCCTCGAGGAAGTACCGCAGGTTGTCGGAGAGCTTCTTCTCGTCGACATCCGCGTACTGGGCGAACAGGGCCTTGAGGCCCTTCATGCGCTCGGGCTCCCAGCCCGGCATGACGTATCCGTTCGAGTCGCCCTCGACCGATGCAGCCATGCCCTCTGGGTCCATGGTGTCGACGATGGACTGGTCATAGGCCATCGTCGTCGAACCGTCGGGAAGCGTCCTGGCCAGCTCGGTGCGCACCCAGTCGAAGACCGGCATGAA
This sequence comes from Cryobacterium sp. 10I1, assembly GCF_035019805.1. Lineage (NCBI taxonomy): Bacteria > Bacillati > Actinomycetota > Actinomycetes > Micrococcales > Microbacteriaceae > Cryobacterium > Cryobacterium sp. 10I1. The sequence continues at coordinate 5,856 of NZ_JASJVF010000142.1, read as the reverse complement.
GTTGTAGCAGATGACCTTGATGCCGAACTCGGAGAGGTTCCTGATGGTCTCCTTGTAGTTCTCGATGTACGCGTCGCGGCTCGGGAGCCCGATCTTGATGTCGTCGTGGATGTTGACGCTCTCGATCACCTCGAGGCTCATCCCGGCTTCCTCGATCTGTGCTTTCAGCTGGGCGATCTTGGCTTTGGGCCAGACCTCGCCGACCGGGACGTCGTAGAGGGCGCCGACGACACCTTCGACGCCCGGAATCTGCCGGACCTGCCCGAGCGTGATCTTGTCGTCGTCGGGTCCGAACCACCGGAATGTCATTTGCATGATGCTGTCTCCTCTGTGTTACTTGTGGTGCTGTTGCTTGTGGTGCTCGCGTACTTGTGCAGCGTGCTGCGAACCGCCCCGGGGCCCGCGACGAGTTCTTCGACGTACCCCTCGATCCGCGCACCGAGTCCGGTGTCGTACAGGTTCAGCCCGAAGATGTCCCGGTTGGAGAGGATCGGATGCAGCCGCCGGCCGACGCTTGCCGGGTCCCCGAGCCTGATGTCACTCACGTACCGGCGCAGGTGCTCGTTCATCGGGTCCGGGCTCAGCTCGAACGGCTCTCCCCCGTCGTCGAGTGCGAGCAGGTAGCGGCACCAGCCGGCGATGGCGAGCGGAATGAACGTCAGATCGTCGGCGGCGCCAGTGTTCCGGTAGAGCTTGATCGTCTCGCCGAAGCGGATGCCGACCTTCTGCGAGGTGTCGGAGGCGATCCTCTGCGGGGTGTCCGGGATGCGCTTGTTCGGCAGCCGTTCCCCCACGACCTGGTCGAGGAAGCTCTTCGGGTCGATGATGCCGGGGTTCGTCACGACGGGGAGCCCCTCGCGGTAGCCGATCCCCGTGATCAGGGCCGAAATGTCGGCGTCTGCGGTCTCGTCGGCGATCGACGTGAAGCCCAGCAGGCATCCGTAGATCGCCATGGCCGTGTGCAGCGGGTTGAGGCAGGTGCACACCTTCATGCGTTCGACCTTGTTGACGGTGTCGCGGTCGGTGAAGTACACGCCGGCCTTCTCGAGCGGCGGACGGCCGTTCGGGAAGGTGTCCTCGACGACGAGGTAGTTGACTTCCTCGGTGTTCACGAAGGGCGCCGTCGTCGTGTGCTTCTGCGTGACGAGGATCTCGGTGTCGCCGAATACCGCTGCCTGCAGCTCGCCGGCGACGGAGGCCGACGGGCCCGGCGTGATCCGGTCGATCATGCTCCAGGGGAATGCGACCTTCGCCGGGTCGGTGAGGTAGCCGAGGTACCCGTCGTCGACGAAGCCCCTGTCCTTCCAGGCCCGGGCGACCACGAGGATCGCGTCGCGGAGCTTCTCGCCGTTGTGCGAGAAGTTGTCGGTGCTGACCATCGCGATCGGGGTCGCGCCGGCCCGGTAGCGCTCGAGGAGAAGCGAGGCCAGGTGCGCCATGGTGTGCCGCGCGTGGTCCGGGCCCGCCTCGATGTCCCCCAGCATGAGCCCGGAAAGTTCGCCGTCCGGGCCCTTCAGGTTGTAGCCCTTCTCGGTGATCGTGACCGTGGCGAGCTGCAGGCTCGGGTTCGCGAAGATCGCCCTGACCCGCGCGGTGCCGGCCGGGTTCGACTCCGCGAGGTACTGGCTCTCGGTGATGCTCGCGATCAGTTCCTTTTCGATGTCCCCGTTCGCCTTCATCACGACGGTCAAAGAGAGGTTGTCGCGACCCTGGTAGATCGTCTCGATCAGTTCGTCGTCGTAGGTGTCGACGACGACGATTCCGGTCTCGCTCTCACCGGCGTTGAGCAGTCGCTGCTGCAGCGAGGCGTGCAGGCAGCGGAACAGGTTCCCGCCGCCGAAGTGGATCCAGGCCGGGTTCGCCGTGGTGGCTCGCGTGACCGCGGCGCGGTCGAAGTGCGGCACGGTGATACCGGCCGATTCGAACGCGGCGAGGTTCTGCATGGTTTCGGTCGTGAGCATCAGCATCAGTTCTTGGCTCCCGCCGTTGTCAGTTCGACCTGGATCTGCTCGAGCGTCTTGCCCTTATTCTCCGGGACGAGCTTGTACGTGCCGGCGTGTGCTTTGGGTTGTGCTGGTGCGTGTGCGACGGTCATTGTCGCCACCTTCCTGGGGATGGAGCTCGTCCCGAGACGGATGGTCCCTGGTTGCTTAGACTACTACCATACTAGTGTTCCACAGGAATGGCTAGGACAGTGCCGCGGGCGTGCCGGACGCACCGAGCGCGGGTGCTCCGCCGCAACGCGGGTGGCGCACCACCAGCGGAACGGCGCAACACCCGCGCTCGGTGCGCGAAGGTCGCCGCCTACAGGCCGGAGGCGACTTCGAAGGCGTCCCAGATCCCGTACATGATGTTCGACACCCTGCGGGCATCGCCGAGGAGGTGGATCTCCTTGCCGGAATCGAGAATGCTCCGGTACAGCGTGTTGTTCGAGGCGTAGCCGACCGAGAGGATCACCGATTCGCTCGCGATCTCCCGCTCGATGCCGCCGACGACCACGACGACGCCCTGCGGTGTCGCACGCAGCACCGTGGCCGACGTCACCGTCGCGATGCCCTTGAACGGAATGAGTTCGTGCAGCATCATGTGGTTCGCCTCGCACAGCGGCCCGGACACGTCGAGGATGTCCTCGGCCTGCTCGACGATCGTGACGTTCACCCCGTGGTCGGCGAGGTGCAGGGCGAGCTCGCACCCGACGAGGCCGCCTCCGACGATCACGGTTGTCGCGCCCGGGACCGAGACGCCCTCGAGCACGTCGGCGGCCGAGAACACCGGCACGCCGCCCGGCAGCGCGAAGAGCCGTGGCACCGAACCGGTGGCGACGATGATCTCGTCCGCGGCGGATGCCTCGATCATCGTCTCGTCGACCGGCGCATTCAGGTGCACCTCGACTCCGAGCTCGGCGAGCGTGGCCTCGTACCAGCGGATCAGCGCGAGGTCGTCCTCCTTGAAATCGGGGACACCTCCCGGAATCAGGTTTCCGCCGAGGGCAGCGGAGGCCTCATAGATGACGGGCACGTGCCCGCGCAACGCGAGCACCCTGGCCGCCTCGCAGCCGGCGACCCCGCCGCCGACGATCATCACGTTCTTGGCCCGGAGCGCCGGGTGCAGGCGCCATTCGGCTTCGCGTCCGCACTGGGGGTTGACCGCGCAGTTGATGGCGGCGAACGCTTCGATCCGGCCCATGCACCCCTCCTGGCAGGAGAGGCACGGGCGGATCAGGTTCTGGTGCCCGCTGTGCAGCTTGTTGACGTAGTCGGCGTCGGCCAGAAGTGGGCGGCCGAGCGAGACGAGGTCCGTCGCGCCGTCCTCGACCGCGGCGAGCGCGATGTCCGGGTCGTCCATCCGGCCGGCGCAGATGACCGTGATGCCGACCGCATCGCTGACCGCCTTGGCGAAGGGCACGTAGAGGCCCTTCTTCTGGTACATCGGCGGGTGGTTCCAGAACCAGGAGTCGTAGGTGCCCACGTCGATGTCGAGGGCGTCATATCCGTACTCCTCGAAGAGGCGCGCGGCCTCGAGACCTTCCGGGAGGTCGCGACCCTTCTCGACGAAGTCCTCCCCGGGAAGGCCGCCCTCTCGCCAGTCCTTCACGAACGACTTGGGGCTGAATCGCAGCGTGACCGGGTAGTCGGCGCCGCAGCGTTCCTTGATTTCGTCGACGATCTCGCGGGCGAAGCGCAACCGGTTGTCGAGGCTTCCGCCGTACGCATCCGTGCGCTGGTTATAGAAGGAGGTCGCGAACTGGTCGAGGAGGTACCCCTCGTGCACGGCATGGATCTGCACGCCGTCGAACCCGGCGCGCTGGGCGAGCACCGCGGAATCGCCCATGCTCCGCACCGTCGCGTGGATCTCCTCGACCGTCATCTCGCGGCAGATGGCCTCTGACCACCGATGCTTGATCGGCGACGGCGCGACCGGCTGCGCGCCGCCCTGGAGGAAGGCGGTCATGATGACCCGACCGAAGCCGGCGCCGAGTTGCAGCATGATTTTGGCGTCGTAGGCGTGCACCCGCTCGACGAGTTCACGGCTGGTGCGGAGGAACGCACCGGGATTCCGCATCGGCATCGGCACGCTGCCGTTCGGAAACTTCTCCGCCGGGTTGGTGACGGGCGTGATTCCCGTGATGATGAGCCCGACGCCGCCGCGGGCTCGCGCGACGTAGTACTCGATGCCGCGCGAATTCCAGCCGCCCTCCGCATCTGAGAAACCGAGGGGCCCCATCGGCGCCATCGCGAATCGGTTCTTGAGCTCCATCGACCCGAGGTTCGTCGGTTCGAACAGGCGGCGATATCGAACGGATGCGCGGGGCGGCGCCGGAGAGGCGGGTGCAGCGGATGCTGGTGGTGCAGTCTTAATCGTTGGGACAGTCAGGATTGACGTAGCGGTATCCTCCTTGGTTGAGTGGATCCGCCAACATCGTTGTCAAGGGTGCAGCTTCTTCGGCGAAGCCGCGACGGTCCCTCCCTCCTCACGGTACGCTCAGCGCGGCGATGCGGACCGAGGAAACGGCCGAATCGGAATCTGTCAGGCTCAGTGCTCGTGCCGGTGGTGCATGTCCGGGTAGTGCTCGTGCGTGTGGGTGATGGCTTGGTGCGTGTGTTCGTGCTTGTGCCAGGTTCCCGGCGAGACCGGCTCGGCATGGTCGTGCTGGTGATGCTCATCGTGAGTGTGCCAGTGGTCGTGCGTGATCGGTTCGTGCGTGTGCTCGTGCTCGTGGCGCTCGGTGAGGTGAAGCCAGATCCCGACAGCCATCAGGAAGCCGGCGATGACGAGAGGCCACGTCACGGCGTCACCGAGAATGATGGCCAGCACCGCGCCGAAGAATGGCGCGATCGAGAAGTACGCCCCGGCCCGCGCCGTACCCACATGGCGCATTGCGACGATGAAGAGAACCAGGCTGATGCCGTAGGCGAAGAACCCCACGACGAGGGCCGCAGCGATGTTTCCAGCTGCCGGGAGGTGCGCACCGAGGAGGAAGGCGAGCGCCAGGTTGACCGGGCCGGCGACGGAACCCTTGACGGCGGCGAGCCACGTCGCATCCGTCAGTGCGATCTTTCGGGTGAGGTTGTTGTCGAGGCCCCAGCAGAGGCACGCGCCGAGGATGGCGAGGGACGGCCAGGCGCTTCCGAAGTTCGCCCCGCCGGGAGCGCTCAGGATGACGGCCCCGGCAACGATCGCGAGCATTCCGAGGGCGATGCGCCGGTCGAAATTCTCTGTGAAGACGAACCAGGCCAGGAGTGCGGTGAAGACACCTTCGGCGTTCAGCAGCAGCGATGCGCCCGAGGCCGGCATGTTCGAGAGGCCCAGCATCAGGAGCACAGGGCCGAAGATCCCGCCGAACAGGATCGCACCCGACAGCGGCACCCACTCGGCGCGGCTGAGCCGCACCCGGGGCGACCGGCGAACGACCCGGATCAGGCCGAGGCCGATCCCGGAGCCGCAGTACAGCAGGCCGGCCAGCATCCACGGACTGACCTCGCCGAGGAGGATCTTGGCGAGCGGTGTCCCGGCACCGAACAGCACCGCGGACACCAGCGCCGCCTGGACTCCCCGGTTGGCGAGGGCACCCGCCCTCGAGCCGTTCTCCGGTGATGAAGTATTCATCCGCACAGTCTCTCAGACGCATGGGCGACCACACTCGCGACGTCGGCGAGACTACCGGTTTCCGAGACGGCCACTCCTCAACAAAGTGCTTCTGACCGGGTTATCCACAGGTGATTTGCGGGCGTGCGGATGCCGGTGGAATGTCGGTGATGGTCCGTAGAGTGACCGGTATGACAGCTGAAGAACCCTCAACTATTCGTTCGGAAAGCACGGCGGAACCCCCGCCCGGGACCCCTCCCGACCCCTACC
>NZ_JASJVF010000141.1:0-8940 GCF_035019805.1 Cryobacterium sp. 10I1 | reverse complement strand
CGATGAGACCGCCGGTCACGCCGATGATCAGGGCGATGACGAGGGCGAGCAGGGCACCGGCGAGGCTGAACCGGCCGCGGGCTCGGTGACGAGGTCGAAGGCGATCGCGAGCGCGTATGCGGTGTGCGCATCCGACATCATCCGCCCGGCCGGCGTCACATACTCGGCGAGGAATGCCGTGCGGATGTCCGTGCCGAGCCGCGCATACCGGGCGGCGTCTTCGGTGTGGCCGAGTTCGACGGCGGCAGCCGCAAGCCGAGCCGTGGACCGGAAGAAGTACGCCGTGGCCACGATATCCGGGTCGGTTTTCGCCGCGGCCGGGTTCTCCGGCGGGGCGCTCGGGTCGAGCCAGTCGCCGAACTGGAACCCGCCGGTCCAGAGGTGGTTCGCCCCGGCGAGCCGGTCGATCGCGTCGACCCAGGCCCGCATGCTCGGGTACTGCGCGGCGAGGTCCCGGGCACTACCGAAGCGCTCGAACAGCGCGTCCGGCACGAGGGTCGCGGCGTCGCCCCACGCGGCGGCGGGCATCGGCGGCATCGGAAGCGGGTTCGGCACCACGAACGGCACCACCCCGCCCGCCCGCGCCTGGTCGGCGGCGACGTCGCGCAGCCACGAGCCGAGGAAGCCGGACACGTCGTAGAGATAACTCGCGGTCGGCGCGAAGACCTGGATGTCCCCGGTTCAACCGAGGCGCTCGTCGCGCTGCGGGCAGTCGGTGGGCAGGCTCAGGAAATTCCCGCGCATGCCCCAGACCACGTTCTCGTGCAGCTGATTGAGTTGGGGGTTGCTCGTCTCGAGGTGGCCGGTGCGTTCGAGGTCGTTGTGCACGACAACGGCATGGATATCCCCGAGCTTCGGCCCCGAGGTGCCGGGCCAGTTCGTGATCTCCGCATAGCGAAAACCGTGGAAGGTGAAGCGCGGGCTCCAGGTGCGCGGGCCGCCGCCGTTGCCAGTGAAGCGGTCCGTCGCCCGGGCGAAGCGCAGGGGCCGCACGCCGAGTTCGCCGTGCTCGAGCACCTCGGCGTGGCGCAGGGTGATCGTGTGCCCCGCCGGCGCGTCGATCGTGATCGACAAACAGCCGACGAGGTTCTGCCCGAAGTCGACGAGGGTAGCTCCGGACGGGCTCGTGAAGATGCGCCCGGCGGCCCGGGTCTCGATCCGGCGCACCGGGGGAGCGAAGGAAGGGAAGACGCGCGCGGGGTCCGCCGCGTCCTCCGGCAGCACGAGGACGGCGAGCGGATGCGGGAACGACGTCCCCGGGACCGTGAGCGCGAGGTCCTCGGCGCGGGCGTCGTAGTCCTCGCCCTGGTAGATCCCTGCGCTCGTGACCGGGCCGTCCGTCGTCGCGGTCCATGACGTATCCGTCGCCACGGTGTCGATGCGCCCGTCGGCATATTCCAGCCGGAGCTGGAGGGCGAGCGCCTTCGGTCCGGGATAGCTCTGCGCGAAGTTGCCGTCGAAGCCGAAACGTTCGCCGTACCAGCCGTCGGCCACGGTCGCTCCGACCACGTTCGGGCCGCCCGCGTGCACGAGACCGGTGACGTCGAAGGTCTGGCAGGCCAGCCGGTCCGCGTAACTCGTCCAGCCGGGCGTGAGGACCTCGTCGCCGACGATGCGCCCGTTCAGCACGGCCTCGTAGACGCCGTGCGCCGTCGCGGAGAGGGTCGCGCGGACGAGGCCGTCCCGGCTCTCGAAGTCGGTGCGGAACCGCACGGTGCCGCGGTCGGCAGCATCGAGGTCTGCCGCGGTGGACGGGCCGGTCGTGACAGCGGCGTCGGGCGCCGGGTCGGCTCCCTCGACGGTGGTGCAGGCCGCGATGAACGCGCCCACCCAGTCCGCGGCGCCGAGCGGACCCGTCTCGAGGGACAGCCACGGGGAGAAGTCGCTCGTCAGGCCATCCGCGCCCGTGACACGCACCCGCACCTCGCCGCTCGAATACGCGGGCAGCGGATCTGCCGGCCACGCCCGGTGCTGCGACTCCCCGGAGGCCACCCGGGCACTCAGCACGCGGGAGCCGACCCGGGTTTCGAGTTCGTAGGACTCCTGCAGCCAGCCAGGGGCATCCGTCTCGACCTGCCAGGAGAGCGCCGGGCTGCCCGTGGCGAGGAACCGCGGCCGGCCGCGTCCTTCGGCGCGCAGCGAGGAGATCGAGAGTGCGGTCCGAGGGCTGTCTGGCATGGTCTCTCCGTTGAGATGGCGGGTGCACGGGCGTGCAGGGTCGATCGGTACTAAAACCTTATAGTTGTTTGGTATTCGGTGCTAGCGCGGGTCGTCGATCCGGGCGCCGTGAGAGCTGTGCACTGAGTCGTTATGTGTCGTCTCGAGACGTCCCGCATCGCGCGCACTTGGTAGCGTGAGCGCCACGCAGTACATGGTCGCAGGGGGCGCCGGTGACCATCCATCCGAGAGATCCCATGACGACTTCCCGCTTTGACGACATCACCCGCGAGCAACTGAGCCGGCCCGACAGCCGGAAGTGGAGCCTGCACGCCGGCACCATCGGCGCGTGGGTCGCAGAGATGGACTTCGGAACGGCCCCCGTGGTCACCGAGGCGCTGCACCGCGCGATCGATGACGGCGACCTCGGCTACCTGGCTCCCGCGACCACGCGGCGGATGGCCGAGGCCGCCTCGGAGTGGCTCCGCACCGATTGCGGCTGGGCGATCGCCCCGGAGAACATCCACCCGGTCTCCGACGTGATGGCCGCCCTCGAGGTCGCGATCACCAAGTACTCCCCGGCCGGGAGCGGCGTCATCATCCCGACGCCCGCCTACATGCCGTTCCTCTCCTTCATTCCGACACTCGGCCGAGAGGTCTTCGAGGTGCCCGGCATCGACTCGGACGGGCGCTGGACGCACGACCTCGCCGGGATCGAGGCGGCCTTCCACGCCGGCGCGCGCACCCTCATCCTCTGTAATCCGCACAACCCGACCGGGACGGCGATCTCCCGCGAGGAACTCGAGGCCATCGCGCAGATCGTCGACCGGCACAACGGCCGGGTCTTCGCCGACGAGATCCACTCGCCGCTCCGCTACGGGTCCACGCCGCACGTGGCGTACGCCTCCCTCTCGACCGTGACCGCGCGGCACACGATCACCGCGACCTCAGCGTCGAAGGCCTGGAACATCCCCGGGCTCAAAGCCGCGCAGCTCATCACGTCCAACCCAGCCGACGAGGAGCTCTACCAGATCTTCGGTTTCGCGGTGCTGCACGGGGCGTCGACGCCCGGGGTCATCGCGGCCACTGCGGCCTACCGGCACGGTCGGGAGTGGCTCACCGAGGTCACCGGCTACCTCGACGGCAACCGACGCGAGCTCGGGCGGCTCCTGGCGGAGCACCTGCCCGAGGTCGGCTATCGCATCCCCGAGGCGACGTACATCGCCTGGCTCGACTGTCGGCGGCTCGGTATCGAGGGGTCGCTCGCCGACTTCTTCCGCACAGAGGCGGGTGTTGCGGTGACCGACGGAGCGCAGTGCGGGAAGGGATATGACGAGTACGTCCGGCTGATCTTCGCCATGCCCCTGCCGATCATCGAGCAGGCCGTGTTGCAGATGCGGGATGCCGTCCTGCGGCATACCGCACAGCGCCAGAACGTGCACAGCAACAACGCAAGGACAGGAACACCGTGACCCACCAGGCCGACATCGAACCCACCCTCGAGGACACCGCGCCAGGGCACAGCGTCACAGGGAACACCGCCACGGGGCACACCGTCGCCGCACCGGAGTACGACTGGGACGGCTACGCCTTCGACACCCGCCAGGTGCACGCCGGCGAGACCGAAGACCGCTCCAACGGGGCCAGGATCCAGCCGATCGCGATGACGGCCGGCTACCGTTTCGACTCCTACGACGATGCCGCCGGACGCTTCTCCGGTGAGGGAGACGGCCTGATCTACTCCCGGCAGCGCAACCCCTCGGGAACCGTCGCCGAGAAACGGATCGCCTCCCTCGAGGGCGGCACCGAGGCCATCGTCGTCTCCTCCGGCCAGGCCGCGATCACCGCCGCGCTGCTCGCGCTCGCCGGCTCCGGCGAACGGATCGTCTCGACTGCGAGCATCTACAGCGGCACACGGGTGCTGTTCGGCCGCAGTTTCAAACGCTTCGGCGTCAGCGTCCACTACGTCTGGGACGAAGCCGACGACGAAGAGTGGGACCGCCAGATCACCCCGGACACCAAGGCGATCTTCACCGAGACCATCCCGAACCCCAAGAACGACATCGTCGACATCGCCCGGGTCGCGCGGGTCGCCCGCCGGCACGGGATCCCGCTCGTCGTCGACAACACGATCGCCTCGCCCTTCCTGATCCGGCCATTCGAGCACGGCGCCGACATCGTCGTGCACTCCTCGACGAAGTTCCTGAGCGGCCACGGCGCCGCCCTGTCCGGCACCATCGTCGACGGCGGCCGCTTCGACTGGGCCGCCTCCACGCGCTCCTACCCACTGCTCACCGACCCGGTGCGCCCGGGCCGGCCTTCGATCCTCGACCAGTACGGCCCCACCGCGTATGCACGGATGACCCGCGAGGCCGTCGTGAACGACATCGGTCCCGCACTCTCCCCGTTCAACTCCTTCCTGCTGCACCAGGGCATCGAGACCCTGTCCCTCCGCATGGAACGACACCTCTCGAATTCGCTCGCGATCGCGGAATGGCTCGAGGGACATCCGCGCGTCGACAGCGTCGACTACGCCGGCCTGCCCGGGAGCCCGTACTACGAGCTCGCCGATCGGCTCTACGGCGGCCGCAGCGGCTCGGTGTTCTCGGTCACGGTCCGCGGCGGCACCGCCGGAGCCCGCCGGTTCCTCGACGGGCTCCGGGTGATCAGCCGGATGACCAACATCGGCGACGTGCGCTCGATGGCGCTGCACCCCGCGACGACGACCCACTCCTCGTTCACCCCGGAGCTCCGCGAGCGCCTCGGCATCGCGCCCGGCCTGATCCGGCTGTCGATCGGCATCGAGGACCCGACCGACCTGATCGCCGACCTCGACCGGGCCCTCTCCGCGCTCTAGCGGCACGTGACTAGGCTCGGAGGATGACCGAGACAATTCGCTGGGGAATCCTGGCCACAGGCGGCATCGCCCACGCATTCACGAGTGACCTCATCCTGGCCGGGCACACCGTCCAGGCCGTCGGCTCCCGGTCCCAGGCGGGGGCGGATGCCTTCGCGACCGAGTTCGGGATCCCCACGGCCCACGGAAGCTACGAGGCCCTCGCCGCGGACCCCGAGGTCGACATCGTCTATGTGTCGACCCCGCATCCGTTTCACGCCGCCAACGCGACGCTCGCCCTGAACAACGGCAAGCACGTGCTGATCGAGAAGCCGATCACCCTCAACGCGCGCGAGGCGAGGGAGATCACCGAACTCGCCGCGGAGAAGGGCCTGCTCGTGCTCGAGGGGATGTGGACCCGGTTCCTGCCGCACATGCGGCGAATCAGGGAGATCATCGCAGCGGGCACCCTCGGCGACGTGCACACCCTGATCGCCGACCACACCCAGGATCTCCCCGACGACCCCGGGCACCGGCTCAACTCGATGCAACTCGGCGGCGGTGCGCTCCTCGACCTCGGCGTGTACCCGATCACCTTCGCCTCCGAGCTCTTCGGCACGCCGGAGACCATCCTCGCCGCGGCGACCTTCAAGGCGACGGGAGCGGACGCCCAGGTCGCGACGACCTTCCGCTACCCCGGCGGCCAGATCGCCGTCACGCTCTCGGCGAGCGACACGGCCGGGACGAACACGGCCGTGATCCTGGGCACGCTCGGCCGGATCGAGATCGACGCGGTCTGGTACTCGCCGACGAGTTTCCGGGTGCTGAACAGCAGCGGCGAGGTGCTCGAATCGTACGTGTCTGCCGTGAACGGCCGCGGGATGCAATTCCAGGCGGTCGAAGCCGAGCGGGTCATCCGCGCCGGCCTCACCGAGAGCGACCTGCTCCCGGTCGCGGAGATGGTGAGCATCATGGAGACCCTCGACACAGTCCGGGAACGGATCGGACTGCGCTACCCGGGTGAATAGGCCGCTGACCAGCCGACGCTGGTGCTTCAGGCACGGTAGCCTGACCTCACAGGCAACCGCGACCCGGGGATGACCCCCGGCCGGACGGTACGGCAATCGAGAGCTCGGATCCAATGGAATTGCTGGTGCGGGAGGATCGCAGGCGAGGTGCGGCCACGCCACGGTCGGATGCCTGGCTCGTCTGGTCACTCATCGTGCTGTTGGCGGCGTCGGCGGTCCAGACCCTCGTCGCGGGTGTCGCAGGCGTCCGGACCCCGGTCGGCGACATCGTGGGGGCGCTGTCCTTCTCCGCGCCCGTCGTTCTCTGCTGGATATCGGTCCATCGTGCCGCGGCGCGCCGGACCGAGTTGGTCCTAACTGCCCTGGCCCTGAGCGCCTATTCCCTGTCGGGCATCCTCTTCTCCCTGGCCTACCTGGTTTTCGCGGGCGTTGCCTCCGACTCGCTGGCGATCCTTGCGACCGCGCTCTTCTTCTCGTTCTACCCGCTGGTGCTCGCGGCCCTCGCCGTCCTGGTCCACCGGCAGAAGGGGCGGCTGTCCTGGGGTGTGACTCTCGACAGCACCGTCGGCGCCCTCGGCGCGGCATCCCTCGTCGTCGTCCTCCTCGGCCCGAGCATCGACCGGGCATTCGGGAGGCCGTTCTCGCTCGACTCGTTCGTCGCCGCCGCGAATCCCCTCCTGGACATCCTTGTTCTCGCCGCCCTCGCCGGTGTCGGCGCCTCACGGTCGATCAGTGCCGGGCGCAACGTGCTCATGCTGGTCGCGGGGGTGCTTCTCTTCGCCGCCGCCGACATCGGCTTCTCCCTCACCGGGATGACCATCGAGGGCAGTTACTCGACGGCGTCGCCGTTCGACCTCGGCTGGATCGCGGGCCTCGCACTGATGGCCCTGTGGGCGCACCGCTCGGCCAGGCCCGTGCCGCCGGCGCCGGCCGTCCGCGACACGGCCGTGATGCGCTGGGCGCTCTCCCTCGCTGTCCTGGCTACGACCGCGGGACTCGTCGTCCTCCTGATCGCGAGCGAGATCGAGGTCTCCCCGCTCGCCATCTCCCTCGCGGCAGGGGCCGTGGTCCTCTCCGCAGCCCGCACGACGCTCGCGTTCCGTGAACTGCGGCGGATGGGCGACATGCGCAGGCAGGCCAGGACGGACGACCTCACCGGGCTGCCCAACCGGCGCGCCCTCTACTCCGAGGTGCCGTTGAGCCTCACCTCCGGTGCCAACCGGGCCCTGCTGCTCCTCGACCTGGACCGCTTCAAAGAGGTCAACGACAGCCTCGGGCACGATGTCGGGGACGAACTGCTTGTGCAGGTCGGGACTCGCCTCACGAGCCATGTCCGGGGGACCGACCTCGTCGCCCGGCTCGGCGGCGATGAATTCGCGATCCTGCTCGCCGACGCCGGGGAGGCGGAGGCCGTGATCGTGGCGGGGACGCTCAGGGAGGCCCTCGCCCGGCCGTACCTGCTCGAAGGAATCACCCTGCAGACCACGGTCAGCATCGGCATCGCCCTCTATCCCGGCCAGGCCCTCGACCTGACCGGCCTGCTCCGCAAAGCCGACATGGCCATGTACAAGGCGAAGGCAAGCCGCAGCGGTCACCGGGTCTACGACACGAGCGACGACAGCCACGGCGCCGCCCGGCTGCGCACCCTCCAGGAGCTGCGCGTGGCCCTGGCCGAGCGGCAGCTGGAGCTCTACTACCAGCCCAAGGTCGACCTCGCGACCGGGGCCGTGCGCGGCGTCGAGTCGCTCGTGCGCTGGAACCACCCGGTGCGCGGACTCGTCCAGCCCGGTGACTTCCTGAGCATCGTCGAAGAGGCCGGTCTGATGAACGCGATGACCGAACAGGTGCTCGACATGGCCCTCGACCAGGCCGCTGTCTGGCACTCCCGCGGTGCCGACCTGACCGTCGCCGTCAACCTGACGGCGAGCGCGCTCGTCGACGCGGAACTGCCGGAGCGGACCGCGGCGATGCTCGCGGACCGCGGCCTGCCGGCCTCCGCCCTCATCCTCGAGATCACCGAGGAATTCCTGCTCGAGGACCGCGCCCGGACCACCGCGATCCTGACCCGGCTGCGGGCGGGGGGCATCCGCATCGCCATCGACGACTTCGGGACGGGATACAGCTCGCTCGCGTACCTGCGCGACCTGCCGGTCGACGAACTCAAGCTCGACCGGTCGATCGTGTCGCCGATGAAGGACGACCCGCGCGCGGCCGCCCTCGTCTCCTCGACGATCGAACTGGCGCACAGCCTCGGGCTCACGATGGTGGCCGAGGGTGTCGAGGACGCCCAGGTCTACGCTGACCTGGCCCGGTACGGCTGCGACGAGGCCCAGGGCTTCCACATGTCCCGGCCGATGCCAGCCGGCGAACTCGACAGGTGGCTCGCAGAACGTCGACTCGCCCTCACGGCGTCACCGTGACGGCCGTCGTGACGCCGCGCCGCCAGGGCCTGGACCGCTGGATGCTCTGGGCGCTCTGGCTGATCATCGCGGCGCACGTGGCGAGCCTCGTGCTGCGGGCACCGGCGGACTACGTCTCCTCCCCGTTCATCCTGCTCGGGGTGCTCGCCGCCGCCGCGCCCCTCATCGTCTGCTGGGTGGCGGTCGCGCGCACCCGGTCGAATCGACTGCAGGCCAGGCTCGCCGCCTCGGCCGTGACCGTGTTCGTGATCGGCAACGGCTTCTTCGCGGCCGCCGACCTGCCGGCCGGGGACTGGGTGCCGGTGCTGGCCGCCCTCGCCCAGCTCTGCTACCTCGCCTTCTACCCGCTGATGCTCGTCGCCCTGTTCACCCTCGTGCGGCACCAGTTGCGGAGCCTTTCCCTCGCGATCGCGCTGGACTGCGTCGTCGGCGCGTGCGTCGGACGGCGTCACGATACGACGCGCCATCACGGCGGCCAGCACGCTCACTCCCGCCACCA
>NZ_JASJVF010000140.1:0-8943 GCF_035019805.1 Cryobacterium sp. 10I1 | reverse complement strand
CTGCGGCCGAGGCAGAGCCGCTCGCCCAGGCGTCGAGGTCTGCGCGAAGGGCCGCGACCGTTCCGGCCGTCGGCAGCATGGTCGGCCAGATCGCCCGCCTCAAGGGTGCCGGCCGCGTTGTCGGTTCCGCAGGCACGCCCGAGAAGGTTGCGCTGCTCACGAGCAAATACGGCTTCGACGCCGCCTTCAACTACAAGGACGGCGACATCGCCGGCCAGCTCGCCCTCGCCGCACCCGATGGCATCGACGTGTACTTCGACAACGTCGGGGGAGAGCACCTCGAGGCCGCCCTCGGCGCCTTCAAGGACGGCGGACGCGCTGCACTCTGCGGCGCGATCTCCCTCTACAACACGACCGAGGCATCCGCGGGACCCCGCAACATGTCGAACATCGTGACCCGCGGGCTCACCCTGAAGGGGTTCACGGTCGGCAACTACCTGCAGCACTTCGGCGCGTTCTCGACCGAGATGTCCGGATGGCTGACGAGCGGCGCCGTCGTCTTCGACGAGACCGTCGTCGACGGGATCGACAACGCGGTCGAGGCCTTCCTGGGCCTCATGCGCGGAGAGAACACCGGCAAGATGGTCGTGCGCACGACCGTCTGAGCCGACTCGATCCCGCTCCACGACACGCATCCACCCATTTTTGAACATTGGAGAATCATGGCCCACGTACTCTTCGTCGTCAGCGCCGCTGACCACTGGACCCTCAATGACGGCACCCTGCACCCGACCGGGTACTGGGCGGAGGAGCTCGCGGAACCGCACCGGCGATTCAGCGAGGCCGGATGGTCCATCACCATCGCGACTCCCGGCGGGGTCGCGCCCACGATCGACCGCGGCAGCCTCACCCCCCAGGCCGCGGGCGGGGAGGACCGGGCCGCCGAGATCATCGCCTACCTCGGGTCGATCGGCGAGGAGCTCGACGCCCCGCGCAGCATCGACGACATCGATGTCGCCGACTACGACGTGGTCTTCTACCCCGGTGGCCACGGCCCGATGGAGGACCTCGCTGTCGACGCGACGTCCGGCGCGCTCATGACCGAGGCGCTCGACACCGACCGTATCCTGGCCGTGTTGTGCCACGCCCCTGCCGCGCTCCTCGCCGCGAAGCGCGCGGACGGCAGCTGGCCGTTCACCGGTTATCGCATGACCGGGTTCACGAACGAGGAAGAGGTCATCGGGGGACTGGCGCCCAAGGCGCCCTGGCTCGTGCAGACCCGCCTGGTGGACCTCGGCGCGGACTTCGTCGAGGCGGCGCCGTTCACCGCGCACATCGAAGTCGACCGTAACCTGTACACCGGTCAGAACCCGGCATCCTCCGGCGAGCACCGGGGCGGCGTACCAGACGGTCGTGTCGCCGTAGTCCTTGCGGCGCTCGGAAGCGAGGCCAGTACCCCAGGACGGCTCGGGGGAGCGGGAGCTGCGCTCGACGACGACGAGGGCGTCCGGGTCGAGCAGGGGGGTCAGGGCGAGCAGGTTGTGCCCGAGTTCGACGTCGGAGAGCTCATACGGCGGGTCGAGGAAGACGAGTTCGAACCCGTCGCCCGTCGCCGCGAGAAATGACTGCACGGCCTGCGCGGAGACGCGGATCGACGGGGCGTCCTTCTTCGGGGCGGCCTTGAGCACCGCGTCGGTGTTCTTCCGGCACATCTGAGCCGCCCCGTAGCTGTTCTCGACAAGGGTCACGATGCGGGCACCCCTGCTCGCGGCCTCGAGCCCGAGGGAACCGGAGCCCGCGTAGAGGTCGAGCACCCGGGCGCCCCGGATGATGTCACGGGCGTCGAGGGCGGAAAAGATCGCCTCGCGCACCCGGTCGCTCGTGGGGCGTGTGCCCGACTTGGGAACAGCGAGGGGCAGGGAACCGGCGAACCCGGAGATGATGCGCGTCATGTCCGTTCGAGCCTAGCCGGACCGCAGTGTCGGCGGCCGCGCCTACGATCGAAGGATGACGGATGCGACCGCGGCGGACGGCGAGAAGCTCACCGGCGCCCTGACCCTGGATACCCCGCTCACGGCACACGGAACGATAACGGCCGCCGAAGCGAAATCGCTCGCCAAGGCGTTCGACATGCGCACCGTCGGCGACCTGCTCAGTCATTACCCTCGCCGCTACGCCAGGCGCGGAGAGCTCAGCGCGATCAGCGAACTGCCGCTCGACGAACAGGTCACGATCTTCGCCGAGGTGCGTTCGATCTCCACCCACGACATGAAGACCCGCAAGGGCTCGATCACGACCGTCAAGATCTCCGACGGCCGCGGCATCCTCACCCTCACGTTCTTCAACCAGGCCTGGCGCGAGAAGCTGCTCGCACCGGGCACCCGCGGCATGTTCACCGGCAAGGTCACCTCGTTCAAGAACCAGCTGCAGCTGGCGCATCCGCACTACAAGCTCTTCGTCGCCGGGAGCGACGAGGAACAGGAACACGAGATTCCCACGGAAGGCGAGGCCTGGCTCGTCGAGCCCGTCCCGGTCTACCCGGCGACCGCCGCGGTCGCGAGCTGGGACTTCCAGACGATCGTCGGAAAGATACTCAAGCACCTCGGCCCCGTCGAGGACCCGCTCCCGCCTGCGCTCCGCTCCGAACGCGGCCTGCTGCCGCACCGGAAGGCCCTCGAGCTCATCCACCAACCCGCCGTCGACGCCGACTGGATCAGGGCCCGCGACACCCTTCGGTTCACCGAGGCATTCGTGCTGCAGAGCGCGCTCGTGCAGCAGCGAAACGCCGCCAGGGCGACGAAGTCGACCGCACGGGTGCCCGTCCCCGGCGGGTACCTCGAACGCTTCGACGCCCGCCTTCCGTTCACCCTCACCGGCGACCAGCTGACCGTCGGCGCCGAGATCGCGAGGGACCTCGCCGACACCGCACCGATGAACCGGCTCCTGCAGGGCGAGGTCGGTTCAGGCAAGACGCTCGTCGCGCTGCGGGCGATGCTCGCCGTCGCCGACACCGGGGGACAGGCCGCCCTGCTTGCGCCGACGGAGGTGCTCGCGGCCCAGCATCTGCGGTCGATCGTGCAGATCCTCGGCCCCGACCTGGCCGCAGAACTTGTGCCCGTGCTGCTGACCGGCAAACTGCCCGTCGCCCTTCGACGCAAGGCGTTGCTGCGAGCGGTCTCCGGCCAGGCCAGGATCGTGATCGGCACGCACGCCCTCCTGGCCGAATCGGTGTCGTTCTTCGACCTCGGACTCGTGGTCATCGACGAACAGCACCGCTTCGGCGTCGATCAGCGGGAGGCACTCCGCCTCAAGGGTGCTGTGCCACCACACCTCCTCGTGCTGACGGCGACACCGATCCCGCGCACGGTGGCCATGACGGTCTTCGGCGACCTCGACGTGTCGACGATCGCGATGCTCCCGGCAGGCAGGCAGGGCATCCAGACCTATGTTGTGGCGCTCGCCGAAAAGCCGCAGACCTTCTCGCGTGTCTGGACCAGGCTGGCCGAGGAGCTCGCCCTCGGCCGGCAGGGTTTCGTCGTGTGCCCTGCGATCGCGCCGAAGGAACTTGAGGAGGGCGAGGAATTCGAACAGCCGGCGACAGAGAAGGGCGCCGCCGACGCCGCGCCGGCCGTGCCCCCGGAATCCGTCGAGGTCGTGCTCGAGAGGTTGCGCTCCCGGCCGGAGCTCGCAGCGGCCAGGATCGAACCGCTGCACGGCCGGATGACCGCGGACCAGAAGGACCAGACCATGCTCGCCTTCGCCGCGGGCCAGATCGATGTGCTCGTGGCCACCACGGTGATCGAGGTCGGCGTCGACGTGCCGAACGCTTCGGTGATGGTGGTGCTCGACGCCGACAGGTTCGGCGTCTCGCAGCTCCACCAGTTGCGCGGGAGGGTCGGCCGCGGCGGGGTGCCGGGGCTCTGCCTGCTCGTCACCCGTGCGGAAGTCGACTCTCTCGCTCGGTCAAGGGTCGAGGCCGTCGCCGCAACCCTCGACGGTTTCGAGCTCGCCGAGATCGACCTCGAGCTGCGCAGGGAAGGCGATGTGCTCGGCAGCACGCAGTCCGGCGGGCGTTCCTCGCTGCGGCTGCTCCGGGTCGCGACCGACGGCGAACTCATCCTCGAGGCGCGCACCCACGCGCAGGAGCTCGCGGCGGATGACCCCGAGTTCGCGAGCGTGCCTGCCCTGCGCGATGCGGTGCGCCGGCGACTCGACGACGCGGAACGGGCCTCGCTCACCAAGGGCTGAACTCCGCGCCGCCGAATGAGACCCAACCAGTGCAATCGTCACCGGTCTGGGCCGTTTCGGGCACCCGGCGACCCGCGAAGTGGGGGTGATTCCCGGCCTATCCCGTCCCGCGAGCGCGGTGCTACGGTGCCTCAACAATCAAACAGGTCCTTCCCCCGGGTTGCGCACCAGCGCGATCGGGGACGATTTGGGAGTCTATCCGGGCTCGGTGAAGAGCTTCATCGATCCGGGTGCCGTCCACCGGGAATCGTCGACCACACAGCGCTGGAACACACCCGGCCCACGCACTCGCCCACCATTCGATTCCCGACGCCCGAACGGAAGTTGACATGTCCCAGTCCGAACCCGCTTACACAAGCGACTCGCTGCGAGTGACCTTGCGTAGTCCCCTCCGGCGGCGGCCCAGGTGGCGCGCCTTCGGAACAGCGTCCGTGATGCTGCTGTCCCTCGGTTCCGTTCTGGGGACGGCCCTCCCGTCCCAGGCCGCGACCACCGACCCGGTGACCGTCGTGAGCCTCACGTTCGACGACGGCGACGCCGACCAGAGTGCGGCCGTTTCGATCCTCGACGCGGCGGGACTTAAGGGAACCTTCTTCATCACGACCGGCTGGATCGGCGCATCCAACTATCTGACCGTCCCGCAACTGACCGCGATGGCAGCAAGCGGGCACGAGATCGGGGGCCACACCGTGAGCCACCCCGACCTGACGACCCTGCCCGCCGCCGAGGTCACCAAGCAGATCTGCCAGGGCCGGAATACCCTCGACGACTGGGGATTCAAGACCACGACGGACTTCGCCTACCCGTTCGCGACCGTGAGCCCCGCAGTCGCGGCGGCCGTGAGTGCGTGCGGCTTCAACAGCGGACGCATGCTCGGCGACGTCGGCGGCACGACCGGTGTGTTCGCCGAGACGATTCCGCCGGCCGACGCGTTCCAGACCCGGGCTCCCGAGGAAGTCGACTCGACCTGGACCCTCGCCACCCTGCAGAAGACCGTGACGGATGCCGAGACCCACGGCGGAGGCTGGGTCCAGCTGACCTTCCACCACGTCTGCGACACCGCACCGGGGGTGTGCGACCCGCTGAACCTGACCATCACGCCAACGCTCTTCCAGCAGTTCGTCGACTGGCTCAAGGTCCGCACGCCCACATCCCCCCTTTCAACCACCAACACGATCGTCAAAACCGTTCACGAGGTCCTCGGCGGAACGGGGAAGCCTCTGGTGGCGTCCACGAACAGCTTCCGGGCAGCTCCGGCCGCCGGTGAGAACGGCGTGCTGAACCCCAGCCTCGAGACGGCGAGCACGGTGGTGCCGCCGGCCGGAACCACGCTGCCGCCGGAGTGCTGGCAGCAGGGCGGGTTTGGAGTGAGCACCGCGACATTCACGACGCTCACCACAGCCGCAGAAGCGCATACCGGTACGAAAGCAGAACAGCTCGTGGTGACGGGCCTGACCAGCGGCGATGCGAAACTCGCCCTGATGCAGGACCTCGGAACCTGTGCACCGACGGCGACCCCCGGTCACACCTATTCCCTGAGAGCCTGGTACAAATCGACCGTGCCCACCCAATTCGACCTCTACTATCGCAACGCGGACGGTGGCTGGATCTACCAGACCTCTGGCCCGTTGTATAACGCGGCGACCGCGTACACCCAGGTGGCCTGGACGACGCCGGTCGTGCCTGCCGGCGTCACCGGGATCAGCTTCGGACTCAACCTGATCAGCAACGGCACGCTCGTGACTGACGACTACGCCCTGTACGACACCGTCGGGGCCCCTGCGACCCTCGTGACGCCGGCCGTCCCGACCATCACAGGTGTTGCCGCGGTCCGACAGGTCCTCACCGCCGTTCCCGGAGCCTGGACCCCGGTTCCGATCGTTTTCACCTACCAGTGGTCGGTTGGAGGGGTCGCCGTTCCCGGTGCAACAGCCGTGACGTATACACCCGTCCTCGCCGACCAGGGGAAGACCGTCACCGTGACGGTCACCGGCACGGCCACCGGCCTTCCCGCGGTTTCCGCGACGAGCGTCGCGAGCGCCGCAGTGGCTGCGCCCGCCGCGGCGACGGCCACGCGGTTGTGGGGTCAGGATGCCTATGGCACGTCGGCCGCGATCTCCGCTGGGACGTTCCCGACGCCGGGTGTGCCTGTCGCGTACGTTGCGACGGGTGAGACGTACCAGGATGCATTGTCCGGTGCCGGTGCTGCCGGGGTGAACAAGGGTCCGGTGCTGCTCGTCCAGCCCAATGGGATCCCGGGTGTCATCGCGGCAGAGCTTGCCCGGTTGAAGCCGGCCAGGATCGTGGTGCTCGGCGGCAATCTGGCTGTCTCGGATGGTGTCTTCGCAAGCCTCTCCGGGATCGCGCCGACGACGCGGTTGTGGGGTCAGGATGCCTATGGCACGTCGGCCGCGATCTCCGCTGGGACGTTCCCGACACCGGGTGTGCCGGTGGTCTATCTGGCCACGGGCGAGACTTACCAGGATGCATTGTCCGGTGCAGGTGCCGCCGGCGTGAACCAGGGACCGGTGCTCCTCGTCCAGCCCAACGGCATTCCCGCCGTCATCGCGGCGGAGCTCGCCCGGTTGAAGCCGGGCCGGATCGTGATTCTCGGCGGAAACCTCGCGGTGTCCGACGCGGTCATGGCCCAGTCGCTGGCCCTGGTCGGCTAGATCGCGCACGAAGGCCAGGCGGGAGACTCCGCCTGGCCTTTCGCGCGCGATCGCTGGCCGGCGAATTTGGCCTCCCAGCAGGGCGAATGCCGAGAGTGTGCCGCCCGGGGAGGCGCGAGACGTGCTCGCGCGTTAGGGTATTGCGTATGCGCAGGATCGCCGTTGTCCCTGGTTCATTCGACCCCGTCACGCTGGGTCACCTCGACGTGATCGAACGGGCGGCGGGCCTCTTCGATGAAGTGCACGTGCTCGTCGTGCACAACCCCGACAAGACGGCCCTCCTGCCGATCAGCCAGCGCGTCTCCCTTCTGCAGCGGGCGATCGCAGACGCCGGCCTCCCGGACACCATCATCGTCGCGTCCTGGAGCATGGGACTGCTCGTCGACTACTGCCTCGAGGTCGGGGCAAGCGTGCTCATCAAGGGCATCCGTTCCCAGGTCGACGTCGCATACGAGACACCGATGGCGATCGTGAACCGCAACCTCGCGGGCGTCGAGACCATCTTCATGCTGCCTGACCCTGCGAATGCCCACGTGTCCAGCTCCCTCGTGCGACAGGTCGCCGCGCTCGGCGGCGACATCTCGCCATACGTGCCCCGCGTCGTCGCGCAGTACCTGCAAAAGGCACCCGTGTGACCGCCCCGCCCGCCGGCGCGACAACGGATGTCCCCGCGGGCGTCCCGACGCAGCGCGCCCCGGGCATCCGACCGGTACCGGCGGCCGCGCCGGGGGCGGACCCCCCGCCCGACGCAGACCTCGACCTCGACCTCGTGGCCGAGGCCGGCCGGGCCATCGTCCGCAACGTCGAAACGGTCATCGCAGGCAAGCACCCCGCCGTCGTCACGGCCCTGACCGTGCTCCTCGCCGAGGGCCACCTCCTCATCGAGGACGTGCCCGGCGTCGGCAAGACCATGCTGGCCAAGGCCCTCGCCCGCTCAGTCGACTGCTCGGTCAGCCGCATCCAGTTCACACCGGACCTGCTCCCTTCCGACGTCACGGGCGTGAGCGTCTTCAACCAGGTCGACCGCAGGTTCGAGTTCAAGCCGGGGGCCATCTTCGCGAACATCGTGATCGGCGACGAGATCAACCGGGCGAGCCCGAAGACCCAGTCGGCCCTCCTCGAGTGCATGGAGGAACGCCAGGTCACCGTCGACGGAGCGACCTACCTCCTTCCGCTCCCGTTCACGGTCGTCGCGACCCAGAATCCGATCGAGATGGAGGGCACATACGCCCTCCCCGAGGCCCAGCGGGACCGTTTCATGGCCCGGATCTCGATGGGCTACCCCGACACGACCTCCGAGCTCGCGATGCTCGACTCCCGAGACACCTCGAGCCCGCTCGCCGGAATCGACGCCGTCGTCACCGGCGCCCAGTTGCGGGCCATGATGACGGCGGCCCGCGGTGTCTTCGCCTCCAGCGCCGTCAAGCAGTACGCCGTCGACATCGTGCGGGCCACCCGTTCGGACAAGGACCTCCGCCTCGGTGCGAGCCCGCGGGCAACCCTGCAGCTCATCCGTGCCGCCAAGGCGCAATCCGCTCTGCAGGGCCGTGACTTCGTGCTCCCCGACGACATCGATGCGCTTGCCGTCGCCGTCCTCGGCCACCGGCTGGTGGCGAGCAGCCGGGTGCTCGGGCACCAGCATCAGGACTCGAGCCCGCTGCTCGAGGACATCGTGCGCCGGATCCTCGCGGCGACCCCGGTGCCGCTCGGCGCCTCCGGTCGCCCGTAGCCGCCATGTCTGCGCGGCGACCTCCCTCGCGGCCGGTTCGGTTTCCCCGGCTCACCCTCCGGGGTGGCGCCTTCCTCAGCGGGGGAGCGGTGCTGACGGTGGTGTCATTCTCGGAGAACCGGCGGGACCTGCTGTTCATCGCCCTCCTGCTGGTCTCGGTGCCGATCGTCGCCGGGCTGTCGGTGGCCCTCCGACCCGTCCGGGTGCGCGTCGGCCGTGACTTCCGCCCCAACCTCGTCTCCGCGGGCGGGCAGACGACTGAGCTGCTCACCGTCGAGAACGTCGGGGTGCAGCCGCTTTCCGGGGTGCGCTGGCGCGAGACCGGCCCGATGGGAACGACACCGATGCCCAGGG
>NZ_JASJVF010000139.1:0-8954 GCF_035019805.1 Cryobacterium sp. 10I1 | reverse complement strand
GTGGCCGCGAGCACCGCGGCGAGCACCTCGCCCGGACCCACCGGGGCGAGCTCGACGAGCACGGCACCACGGATGCCCGCTGCCGTTTCGAGCGCGAGGCGCGTCTTCCCGATTCCCCCGGTTCCGACGATCGTGACCAGCCGGGACACGGCGAGCTGCTCCTCGATCGCCGCGAGTTCACGCTCCCGGCCGACGAGGCGGGTGAGGGACACCGGGATGCCGCGGGCCGCGGAGGGTGCGCAGCCATCCGGGGCTGCGCTATCCAGGGCTGTGAGTTCGAGTGCCCTGGCCCGGTCGCGGGCGAGGTCGCGGAGGAACCAGTCGAAGTCCGGGGACGGGATCCAGGGTTCGCCAGCCCAGAGCGCGAGGGCCGCGAGCGCGGCGCGTCGGGCATCCGCCGGCAAGGCAGTCCCCGCCGCGGCAACCGCCTCGGCCACGAGGTCTTCGAAACGGAGTGCGTCGACATCGGACCTGGCGAGCAGGAGGCGGTAGCCGCCGACCGTCGACTCGATCACTCCGGGAGGGAGCTGGGCCCGGAGCCGGGAGACGATGGACTGGAGGGCGGCCCGCTGGTTCTCGGGCGCATCGCGGGACCAGACGTCCTCGGAGATCGCCCGGTAGCTCACCGCCGTTCCCGCGTCGACGGCAAGCCGGAACAGCACGGCGAGCTGCATCGACCCCGTCACGGGAACCTGCCGTCCGTCGTGCTCGACACTCAGTCCGCCCAGCAGTCGAATTCGCACGGGGTTAACTCTAAGTGCCGGTCAGGCGGCATACGCTTGAGTGATGCTCCGGATCCTTTTCGATTCCCCCCTCAGCAGGGCCGGGTATCTCTATGCGACGGCCGTCGGGCTGGTCTGGGGAGGGCTCCTCAGCACCGGGCGCGTCGAGCGGCGCGGCGGCCTGATCGTCTTCCGTGGCCTGCCGAACTGGGCCTTCGGCCGCGGCGGGTCCTGCGTCGGCGGCTGCTACCTCACCCGGGACAACGTCTCCGACGCGATCCTCGAACACGAGGCCGTGCACAAACGGCAGTGGCAGCGCTACGGCATGCTGTTCCCGCTGTTCTACCGCGCGGCCGGCAGCAACCCGCTCACCAACCGTTTTGAAATCGAGGCCGGCCTGGAAAAGGGCGGCTACCTGACCAAGAGGAAGTCATGACCGACACGTCCGAAGCATCCGCACCGTCCGCTCGCACCATCATCATCACCGGGGGCAGCGACGGCATCGGCGCGGCCGCGGCCCGCGCGCTGAGCCGCACCGGCGCATCCGTCGTCATCGTGGGACGCTCGGCGGCCAAGACCGCCGCCGTCGCAGCACCGCTCGGCGCCGACTCGTTCACCGCCGACTTCGCCAGCCTCGACGAGGTGCGCGCTCTCGCCGCGACCCTCCTCGAGCGCTACCCGCGCATCGACGTGCTCGCCAACAACGCCGGCGGCATCATGGGCAAGCGGGTCCTCACCGTCGACGGCCACGAGAAGACCTTCCAGGTCAACCACCTCGCGCCGTTCCTGCTCACGACGCTCCTCACCGACCGGCTGCTGGAGAGCCACGCCCGGGTGATCAACACCGCGAGCGTGGCGAACAGCGTCTACGCCCGGTTCGACATCGACGACCTCGATGCGAGCGCGAAGTATTCACCCAACCGGGCTTACGGCAACGCCAAGCTCGCCAACATCCTCTTCACCCGCGAGCTGCACCACCGCTACCACGAGCAGGGCCTCACGACTGCGGCGTTCCACCCCGGCGTCGTCGCGACGAGTTTCTCGTCGAACTCGACGAGCGTGATGCGCTTCATCTACCAGACCCCGCTCAAGCGGATGCTGATCACACCGGAGCAGGGCGCAGACACCCTGGTCTGGCTCGCCACGGCTCCCCTGGACGAATGGATCTCCGGCGAGTACTACGACAAGCGCCTGGTCGCGAAGGCGAACAAGCTCGCCTACGACCCGGCGCTCGCCGCAGCCCTCTGGGAGCGCAGCGGGGCGATGGTGGCTGCGACCGCCCAGGCCGCACCCACCCTCGAATAGCCGCTACGGCGTCCGCCCGCTTACTCCGAGTACCGCGTTACTCCGAGTACTGGGCGGATGCCTCTGCGAGCATGTCCGCCTCTGCCCACGTCGCGAGGTTCGCGCGCAGTGCAGCGCCGAGCGTGGCGTCGACGCTCGTCCAGTACCAGATCGCGCGTTCGGTGACCTCAGGGCGCTGCACGCCGCTGATCGCACCCGTGATGGTGTCGAGGAAGCGGGCCTTGGCCGCGTCGTCGAACACGTCGCGATAGAGCGTCCCGGCCTGGCCGAAGTCGCTGTCCTCGCTGCGC
This sequence comes from Cryobacterium sp. 10I1, assembly GCF_035019805.1. NCBI lineage: Bacteria > Bacillati > Actinomycetota > Actinomycetes > Micrococcales > Microbacteriaceae > Cryobacterium > Cryobacterium sp. 10I1. The sequence goes on along the minus strand of NZ_JASJVF010000139.1, from coordinate 6,637 downwards.
AGCACGGCGGCGGCACGGAGCAGCTCGCCGTCGTTCTCCCAGCTGCCCTCGCCCGCGAGCAGCGGGTCGGCCACCGGGCCGCCGAGCGAGTTCGGCGCGTAGTTCGGGGCCTCTGGAGCGTTGAAGTGGTGCCTGCCGGCGCCGTCCTGCGAGTAGTTGTTCACCGGGGCTGCGTGCGGGGCGTTGACGGGCAGCTCAGCGTAGTTCGTGCCGACCCGGTATCGCGCGGCATCCGGATAGGAGAAGATGCGCGCCATCAGCATCTTGTCGGGGCTCGCCGCGATGCCGGGCACGAAGTTGGCCGGCGAGAACGCGGCCTGCTCGATTTCGGCGAAGAAGTTCTGCGGGTTGCGGTTGAGCGTGTGCACACCGACCTCGATGAGCGGGTAGTCGGCGTGCGGCCAGACCTTGGTCAGGTCGAAGGGGTTGAACCGGTAGGTCTTGGCGTCCTCGTACGGCATGATCTGCACCGAGACGGTCCAGGACGGGAAGTTGCCTGCCTCGATCGCGTCGTGCAGGTCGCGGCGGTAGTAGTCGGCGTCTGCGCCGGCGATGAGCTCGGCCTCAGAGCCCTCCATCTCGACGTTGCCCTGGTTGGAGGCGAAGTGATACTTGACCCAGAAGCGCTCGCCGGCGGCATTGATCCACTGGTAGGTGTGCGAGCCGAAGCCGGGCATCTCGCGCCAGGAGCGCGGCAGGCCGCGGTCGCCCATCAGGTAGGTGACCTGGTGCGCGGACTCCGGCGAGAGGGTCCAGAAGTCCCACTGCATCGTGGCATCGCGCAGGCCGGAGCCGGGCAGCCGCTTCTGGGAGTGGATGAAGTCGGGGAACTTGATGCCGTCTCGGATGAAGAACACCGGGGTGTTGTTGCCGACGATGTCGTAGTTGCCCTCCGTCGTGTAGAACTTGACCGAGAAGCCGCGCACGTCGCGCCAGGTGTCCGGACTGCCCTGCTCGCCGGCGACACTCGAGAATCGCTGCAGCGTCTCGGTGCTCGTGCCCGGCTGGAAGACCGCGGCGCGGGTGTACGCGGACACGTCGCCGGTGACCTCGAACACGCCGTGCGCTCCGCCGCCCTTGGCGTGCACGATCCGCTCCGGGATGCGCTCGCGGTTGAACTGCGCGAGCTTTTCGACCAGATAGCGGTCGTGCAGGGCCGCGACGCCGTCCGTCCCGACGGTGAGGGAATGCTCGTCGCTCGCGACGGGGGTTCCGGTCTGGGTGGTGGTCGGCTTGATCGGCCCGGTGTTCGACTCGCTGTTGGACTCGGTGGTCATGCTGCTCCTTTGTTCGACTACATGTGCACTGCGTAGGTCAGGGATGAGTGGGTGGATGGCCGGCCGGGAGATGGGGCTCTGCGCCCGCGGCCTGGCAGTCGGGGCAGAGCCCCCAGTAGGTGACCTCCGCGGCGTGCACGGCGAAACCGGCCGCGTCGCTCGGCTCGAGGCAGGGCGCCTCGCCGACGGCGCAGTCCACGTCCTGCACGGCGGCGCAGCGCGAGCAGATCACGTGGTGGTGGTTGTCGCCGACCCGGCGCTCGTAGAGCGCAGGAGACCCGGACGGTTCGATCCTGCGGGTGAGACCCGCCGAGGTGAAGGCCGCGAGCACGCCGTAGACCGCCTGCAGCGACGTTCCGGGCAACTCGGTCCGCACCACGGCGAAGAGCCGCTCGGCACTCGCGTGCGGGGAATCGTCGAGGGCCCGCAGCACGGCGAGGCGCGGCGCGGTGACCTTGAGTCCCGATCGGCGGATGCTGTCACCGAGCTGCCCTGGCTCGCCCGGCCGCGAGAATCCCGGGTTTTTGCTCGGCGTCCCGGTCGTCGTCATGCCCTCACGCTAACAGTTGTTTTGATTTCCTCAAAACAATTCACCGAATGTTCAGAAACGCCGGATGTTCAGGAAGCGGGGGTCAGGAGCGAGGGTCAGGAGCGGGGAGCGGTGTCGCCGTCACCATCGGCGCCGCCGGCGAGGGCGCCGCGGTAGACGTCGAGCACCCGCGACAGGAAGGCCGCGATGACCTCGCGCTCCTCCGCGGGGAGGTCACGGGTGACAGTGGCGACTCCCCCGATCACCGGCATGAGCGCTCCGACGGCCTTCTCCACCGATTTCGCTGCGGGCAGGACGACGACCTTCCGCCGGTCCGAGGTGTGCGCCTCGCGCCGGGCATGACCGAGTGCGACGAGCCGGTCGACCACAAGGGTGGTCGCTGCCGTCGAGATGTCGAGCCGCCGGGAGAGTTCGCTCGGTGTGAGCGAACCGGCCGTGATCAGGTGTTCCATTGCGGACAGGTCGGTCGGATTCACCGCGAGGGCCTGTCCGACCTGGCGCTCGAACGCCCGGGACAGCACTACGAATTCCCGCAGCTGGGTGCCGATCTCGCCGGAATAGGGCAGGCCGATGTCGTTGTCGCCGACAAGGGGTTGGACGGCGCCGGTCGGCGCACCGCTTGGTGCACCAGCCGGGAGCGGGGACTTGCGAGGCTCTGCCATGACCGCCATACTAGTCCTGACATTGCTAGGATGCTTAGCAATCAGGACTATTGGAGGAAAAGTGCTCGGGATTGTGCGCATCATCACGGGTCGGCGCACGGCCTGGGTCGTCCTCGTCGGCGCCGTCATCGCCGTCGGACTGCTGTTCGCACTGCTGCCGAAGAGCGCCGGGAACGACTTCCCGACGTCCGGGCTGCCCACGTCGAGCCAGGCGGCCAGGGTCGATGCCCTCCTCGCCGACTTCCCCTCGGCGAAGCAGACCTCCGCGATCGTCGTCTGGAACCGCGGTGGCGACACGACCGGCGCGGAGAGCGCGCTGACGGAGACGGACAAGGCCGCGATCACCGCGCAGGCCGCCGAACTCGGCGCACTGTCGACCGCCCCGCGGGCGACCACGCCCCGGTTCAGCGACGACGGGCTCGCGGCGATCAGCGTCGTGCCGCTCGAGGCCGCCGCCGTCAGCGCCGACGTCAAGGGCACGGCCGCGGACATCCGCTCGGCCGCCTCGAGCGACCTGCCCTCCGGCCTGAGTTCCTACGTGACCGGGCCGGTCGGGTTCCAGGCCGACATCTCCAACGCCTTCGCGGGCGCCGATTTCCGGCTGCTGCTCGTGACCGTGATCGTCGTCGCGGTACTTCTGATCATCACCTACCGCAGCCCCGTGCTCTGGATCGTGCCGCTCGTGGTCGTCGGACTGGCCGACGGGCTCGCCGGCGTCGTCGTGAGCGCCCTCGCCGGGCCGTTCGGCATCACCCTGGACGCAAGCGTTTCGGGCATCCAGTCCGTGCTCGTCTTCGGTGCGGGCACCAACTACGCACTGCTGCTCGTCGCCCGCTACCGCGAGGAACTGCTGCACACCGAGAGCAGGAACGAGGCGATGCGAATCGCCGTGCGGAGCGCAGGCCCCGCGATCGCCGCGAGCGGAGGGACCGTCGCGCTGAGCCTGCTGACTTTGCTCTTCGCCGAGCTCTCCGGCAACCGCGCGCTCGGTTTCGCCTGCGCGATCGGTGTCGTCATCGCGATCCTGTTCGCCCTGATCGTCCTTCCCGCCGCCCTCGTCGTCTGCGGCCGCGGGCTGTTCTGGCCGTTCGTGCCGCGCTACGACCCCGCGTCGCCCCGCGTGCACACCGAATTCTGGTCCCGGCTCGGCCGCGGCGTCGCCCGGCGCCCTGTGGCGATCATCGTCGCCTCCGCGCTCGGGCTCGGCGCCCTGAGTCTGGGACTGGTCGGGGCATCCGTCGGGCTCTCGCAGGCGGACCAGCTGCTCGGCAACCCGGAATCGGTGCAGGCGCAGGCCATCGTCGACGCCTCGTTCTCGTCGGGGCTCACGAGCCAGACCATCGTGCTCGCACCGGATGCCTCGGCGACAGAGGCCGCGAGCCTCGCCACAACGACAGCGGGCGTCGCAACGGTGCAGCCGGGCGAGAGCGCGAACGGGCGCACCCGGCTCAACCTGTCGCTTTCGAGCGAACCGGGCAGTGAGACGACCTTCGCCACCATCACCGCGCTGCGCACCGCATACGCGGATGCCGGCGGCGCGGTCGCGGATTCCCTCGTCGGCGGCACAGACGCGACGGCCCTCGACACCCGCACGAGTTCGCAGCGCGACCAGGACCTGATCCTGCCGATGATCCTCGCGATCGTCTTCGGCATCCTCGCCCTGCTGCTCCGCTCCCTCGTCGCGCCGGTCCTGCTGATCCTGAGCGTGCTCGCGACGTTCTTCGCGAGCCTCGGCGCTTCCAACCTGATCTTCCAGAACCTGCTCGGCTTCCCGGCTTTCAATACGAACGTCGTGCTGTTCGCGTTCCTGTTCCTCGTCGCGCTCGGGGTGGACTACAACATCTTCCTCACGACGAGGGCGCGGGAGGAGGCCCGGCTGCACGGCACCCGGGAGGGCATGGTGCGCGCCCTCTCCTCGACCGGAGCGGTGATCACGAGCGCCGGCATCCTGATCGCAGCGGTCTTCGTCGTGCTCGGGGTACTCCCGGTCGTCGCGCTCGCTCAGATCGGCGTGATCGTCTGCCTCGGCGTGCTGCTCGACACCCTGCTCGTCCGCACCCTCGTGGTTCCCGCGCTCGTGTTCCTCACCGGCGACCGGTTCTGGTGGCCGTCGCACCCGGCACTCCGCGAGTAGCGGGGCACCGAGCCCCGGGCGCCGAGCGCCGGCAGACCTCGCGAGTACAGTGTCCGCATGACTGCGGTGCTCGAGCGGATGCTGCCGGCGTGGCTCGTTCGGCATCCGCTGCGGTCGGGCTGGGCCTGGCTGGCCCTCTGGGGTGTCGTGGTCGCCTCCGACGCCCTCTCGCCCTGGGTTCCCGGTCCCGGCTGGTACGCGGTCGTGCTGCTCGCCGCGCTGCCGGCCCTCGCGGCGACAGTGTGGCTGCTCGCGGCCACACCGCGCGACCACCTTCCGCCCGCGAACGACTCGGTGCTCGGCCATTTCTTCGTGCGATTCCTCGCGCTGTGTGCGGCATTCCTGGTCTGGGGGGTGTCCGTGGTCGCGAGTTCGTCGATCTCGACGGCGATCCAGGCCGCGGCCAATGACAATGACGCCGAGGTGACCGGGCTCGGCTTCACGCTCATGCTCGCGGCGATCCCGGTGGTACTGCTCGTACTGTGGATGGCCTTCGTCGTTCGGTGCAGCTGGTTCCTGCGGCGGTTGCGCGGCTGGCGCGAGCTGCCGGAGGCGCACGCGGTTCCGGAGGACTTCCTGCGGACCAGCCCGCGCTTACGATCCGCGATCGTGGGGCTCGCCCACCCGGGGCTGCTCCTCGCCGGCGGGCTCGGGGCATCCGTGCTCGCCGTGCTTCTCGGCGGACCCGAGTTCACGCTGCATCTCACGCCCTGACCCGCGCCCCCGGACGGGGCAGTGCGGCTCAGCGGGCGAGCGGGCCGCCGACCTTGGTCAGCAGCGTCTGGAACGCGCGGGGTGCCGCGCGGAGCTCCGAGCGGGCCGTGAGCGCACCGGCGGCGTGGAAGGCCTGGGCGACGTTGATGATCTCGTACTGCACGAGCGAACCCTCCTCCTCCGCGAGCACGCGGTACTCGCCTCGGTACCACCAGTCCCCCTGCACCACGATCAGGCGCTCGGCGGGATCGGCCCGGAAATGCCGGTTGATCGTGGCGACCCCCTCGCTCGGTGCGGGCATCAGCGCCGCGAGCAGCCGCCCGAACACGGTCTCCGGCGGCGCTTCGAGGTGCCCAGCGAAGGACCGCAGCACGGTGTGTCGAGGCGGCAGCTCGAACGAGACCTCCGGATCGGTCACGGGTTACTTCAGGCTCTTCTGGAGCAGCACGGTTCCGAGCCAGCGGTCGAACTTGAAGCCGACCTTGCCCATCCGGCCGATCTCCTTGAACCCGAAGTCGAGGTGCAGCTTGATCGACGCGTCGGCGCCCTGGTCGGCGATCACGGCGATGATCTCCTTGAGGCCCGCATCCTTGGAGCGCGTGATGAGCTCGCCGAGCAGCACCCGGCCGAGTCCCTTGCCTGTCGAGGCCGCTCCGAGGTAGATCGAGTTCTCGACGGTGAACCGGAACGCGCGCTTCTCTTTCCACGGCGTCACGAGCGCGTAGCCGAGGATCTGACCGGCGGGCGACACGGCCACGATGAAGGGCATGCCGAGCTTGCCGAGGTAGTAGAACTTACTGCGCCAGGCGGCGAGGGTCATCGGGTCGACGTCGAAGGTGACCGTGCTGTTGGCGACGTAGTAGTTGTAGATCTCGCGGATGTACGGCAGGTCGGTGATCAGCGCGTCCCGCATCGAGTACTCGAACGGAGCCTCGGTCTCCGGCGCCGGGCGCAGGTGCCTGGGCAACTGCCGGCGCGGCTGGTATTCCTCTTCAAGCATGGCTGGCTCCTCCCACGGACTTCCAGATTACCCGAGTGTCCAGTCGACGGGCGCTGCGCCCTGCTCGGCGAGGAGCGCGTTCGCGCGGCTGAAGGGCCTCGACCCGAAAAAGCCCCGCCGCGCGGACAGCGGGCTCGGATGCGCCGACTCGATCACCGGGGTGTTGCCGAGCAACGGCCGCAGCCTCGCGGCGTCCTTCCCCCAGAGGATCGCGACGAGGGGCGTGCCGCGGTCCGCCGCTCGTGTACACAGCGGGGTGGCTCAGTCACCTCGAGCTCAGCTGGCAGCTGCCCGAGGAGC
>NZ_JASJVF010000138.1:0-8995 GCF_035019805.1 Cryobacterium sp. 10I1 | reverse complement strand
GACCACCCCGGGCGTGTCACCACCCCCGATGCCCGCCCACGAGCATCCGCGAGAGTACACATTTGGCCCTTAAACCCGCGGTTTAAGGGCCAAAAGTGCGCTCTCGCGGCACGAAAGAAGCCCACCCGACTGCGGGCGGGCGGCGGGCGGGGACGCCGGCGGATACGACAGAGCGCCCGCAACCGCCGCAGGAGCGGTGGATGCGGGCGCTCTGAAACACGGCGTGCGGGTCAGTAGCGGTACTGGTCGACCTTGTATGGGCCGTCGATGGGCACGCCGATGTAGGCGGACTGCTCGGGGCTCAGCACGGTGAGTTCGACGCCGAGGGCGTCGAGGTGCAGCCGGGCGACCTTCTCGTCGAGGTGCTTCGGCAGCACGTACACGCCGACCGGGTACTTCTCCGGGTAGCAGTACAGCTCGATCTGGGCGAGCACCTGGTTCGTGAAGGAGTTGCTCATCACGAAGGAGGGGTGTCCGGTCGCGTTGCCGAGGTTCATCAGGCGCCCCTCGGAGAGCACGAGGATGCTGCGCCCGCTCGGCAGGTGCCACTCGTCGACCTGCGGCTTGATCTCCACCCGTACGGCGCCTTCGAGGGTCTCGAGCGCGGCCATGTCGATCTCGTTGTCGAAGTGGCCGACGTTCGCGATGATCGCGAGGTGCTTCATCTTGAGCATGTGCTCGGTGCGGATTACGTTGAAGTTGCCGGTGCCGCTCACGAAGATGTCGACCTGCTCGACGACCGACTCCAGCCGGGCGACCTGGAAGCCGTCCATCGCGGCCTGCAGGGCGTTGATCGGGTCGATCTCGCTTACGATCACGCGAGCGCCCTGGCCGCGCAGGGCCTCTGCCGCACCCTTGCCCACGTCGCCGTATCCGGCGACGAAGACGACCTTGCCTCCGATGAGCACGTCGGTCGCCCGGTTGAGCCCGTCGGGCAGGGAGTGGCGGATGCCGTACTTGTTGTCGAACTTCGACTTCGTCACCGAGTCGTTCACATTGATCGCGGGGAAGAGCAGTTCGTGGGCGCTGGCCAGTTCGTACAGGCGGTGGACGCCCGTCGTGGTCTCCTCGGTCACGCCGGCGAGACCGGCGGCGATCTCGGTCCAGCGGTTGGAAGATTCCGCGAGCGAGTGACGGAGGACGTCCAGTACCACCCGGTACTCATGGCTGTCGGACGCGGTCGCCTCGGGGACGGCGCCGGCAAGTTCGAATTCGCGGCCCTTGTGCACGAGCATCGTGGCGTCGCCGCCGTCGTCGAGGATCATGTTCGGTCCGGCCCAGGTCTCCCCCGCCGCCGCGGCCTCGATGCTCCAGTCGAAGATCTGCTGGGTGCACCACCAGTAGTCCTCGAGCGATTCACCCTTCCAGGCGAAGACGGGAACGCCGGCCGGGTTCTCCGGGGTCCCGGTCGGGCCGACCGCGATGGCCGCGGCGGCGTCGTCCTGGGTGGAGAAGATGTTGCAGCTCGCCCAGCGCACCTGCGCACCGAGGGCCACGAGGGTCTCGATGAGGACGGCGGTCTGCACGGTCATGTGCAGGGACCCGGCGATGCGTGCGCCGGTGAGCGGCTTCGATTCGCCGAATTCGGCGCGGAGGGCCATCAGGCCGGGCATCTCGTTCTCGGCGAGACGCAACTGGTGCCGGCCCGCCTCGGCGAGCTGCGGGTCGGCGATCTTGAAGATGGGCGCGAGCGAGGGCGCGGTGGACACAGGGGACGAGGCGACAGTCATGCGACCATCATGCCATTCCCTGCGCCGCCCCGGCTGGGTGTGTCCCACGGCCGGGGTTCGCCCTCGCCCGCCCGGGGTTCAGGCGTCGGGGCCGCCCGGGGTGTCCGCTTCGCTCATCGCGCCCATCGTGCTGAGCCGGATGAGCTGCCAGCCGTGCGGGACGCTTGTCAGGCGGGCGTGCCGGTCGCAGAGGTCGAAGGCGTGCGGTTCACGCTCGATCGAAAGCGGGCCGAGCACGGCCATGGAGTCGCCGTAGTCGAAGGTGAGCGTCGCGACGGACTCGTCCGGACAGGCGACGCGGGAGCAAGGGCGGAATGACATTACCGTTCAGGCTACCCGCGTCGGCGCCAGAAGTAAGATGAAGGCATGTCCCGATCCCGTCGATCTGCCGCGCCGCCGCCCGCGCCGATGCAGCGCGGAAGCGGGCGCGATCGGCACGGGCGCGGCATCCGCAGCTCGGCGACGGGGCCGTTCCTGCCGCCGCTGAACACCCGGATCGACCTGTTCGACATGACCGTCGCCTCGACCGTCGACTACCTGCGTTCGGTCTGGCCGGACCAGCTCGCCGACGTGGCCTTCGAGGTCGCGGCAGGCCCCTATTCTGTCGTTCCGGGCGTCGGCGTCGAACGCTGGGCCGTGCACGCCGCCGAGCGGCGCATCGTGTTCTACCGGCTGCCGATCCAGCGCCTCACCCGGCTGCACCGCAATGACGACCTGCACCGCCGCATGGTGATCGAGAGCTGCGTCTTCCGCGCGATCGCCGAGCTGCTCGGCAAGGATCCCTGGGACCTCGCGCCCGATCGCTTCCGGCACTTCTAACAGCACCACTTCTCACAGTGAATGCGGGTGAGCGGATGCCGCCCAAAAAGTAATTCCAAACCGATTCCGTGTCGGGGCCGAACCATTGTCAGCACCACAGACAACCACTTCCCCCACAGACACGAAGGATCACATCATGCGCACTTTCCAGAAGGCAACCATCAGCTTCGCCGCAGCAGCCCTCCTCCTCGGAGGCCTCGCCGCCTGCTCCAGCACCGCGACCGCAGGCTCCGCGGCGTCGACTCCCTCCGCAACCTCCTCGTCCGCTCCGACGCCCGTCGCCTCGATCCCCTCCCTCAAGGGCGTCGACACGGCCGTTCTCCTCGACGGCGACTTCGCCGCGGCGCTCACGAGCCTCGGCCTGACCCCCGGCACCGTCGGCACCGCCACCCTCACCGATGGCAGCCTGCACTTCCCGATCACCGGCGGAAACGTGGACTACTACGACCCCGCACAGAGCTACCGCCCGTTCGTCCAGGGTTCGATCAAGCACGAGGGTTCCGGCTTCTCGCTCACGGCCGGCTCGACCGTCGTCGAACTGACCAACTTCACGATCGACCCCGGCACCTCGAAGCTCTTCGGTGACGTGTCGGTCAACGGCACCTCCGCCGCCACCCAGGTCCTCCTGTTCGACCTCTACGGCGGAACCCTGAAGCCGCTGCAGATGGACGGCGACAACGCAATCCTCGAGGGCACGACCGTGCACATCTCGTCCGTCGCCGCCGGCCTGCTCAACAAGACCTTCGGAACCGACGCCGTCAAGGACCAGCTCCTCGTCGGCATCGCGAAGATCACCGTCGCCACCAAGTAACACCGCTCGAAGCGGGCCCGACCGGCCCGGTTGAATTGCGGACAGAGCACCTTCGTCGACACGACGAAGGTGCTCTGTCCGCAATTCGGCGTTAACCGGCCCGTTTCTGGGGCGGGGTGCGCTGGCGGATGCTCAGCGCGGGGGGCGCAGGAAGCGCACGGCGCGGAGGAGCGCACCGAGCATCCGCGCCCGCACGGCTGGGTCGAGCCGGACGGCCGACCCGGCGAGAACGATGACGAGCGCAGCCGTGATCGCCCAGGTCAGCTCGAGCGAAGGCAGGATCTGCCGCAGTGTGAGAGCGAGCGGGATGGCGAGCCACTCCCAGCGACCGCTGAGCGCCACGAACGGCAGCAGCAGCAGCGCGTACCACGGGTACCGCGGGCTCAGGATGAGCAGGGTGCTGCCGATCATCACGAGCTGGCCGAGCCAGGGCCGATCGGGATCGGTCTTCCAGAACACGAGCGCCGCAATGATCACGAGCAGGCCGCCTGCAACGAAGACCGCGGCACCGCCGGGGGCCACGAGCGAGACGAGCGCAAAGCGTTTGCCGTTGTCGTAGCCCTCCTCGCTGAGATAGCCGGGCAGGTAGCCGAGCACGCCGATCCCGGTCGTGAGAACGTACGGCACGTAGAGCGCGAAGAACGTGACGACCGCGGCGAGGCCGACCTTCCAGCCCTGCCTGCGGAGCATCGCCGGGGCCGCGATCACGGGGACGAGCTTCACGGCGATCGCGATCCCGAGGGCGATGCCGCCCCGCCAATACCGCGCCCGGGTGACGAGAAGCGCCGCGGCGAGGGTGAACACCACGCCGAGCAGGTCGACGTGCGAATTCGTGATCGCCTCGGAGGCCACGAGCGGGCACCACGCCCAGTACGCGGCGAACCGCGGGTCGATGCCGCGGCGCCGCATCCCGGCGAGAAGGAGCACGGTCGTTCCGAGGCTGAGCACCAGCCCTCCGAGTTGCAGCGGCCAGTATGTCGCCGTCGGCGGCACCAGGAAGCGGATGCCCGCGAAGTAGAGCTCCGCCGCCGGCGGGTAGATCGTCGGGACGGTCGGCCGGTTGAGTGCGGTGCAGAGCACGGCGTCCGAGGCGGTCTTGTGCGTCACTACGATGCGCCGGCCCTGGCAGGTCTCCGGGACCGTGCCCGACGGCACCGTCGGCGGGAACAACCACTCCGGGCGAAGGGAGTCGAGCCGGTCGTCGGCCGGGACGTAGGCGTACGGCGAGATGCCGGCGTTCTGCACGATGCCGTCCCAGGCATACCGTGCCGAGTCCGTGCTCGTGTTCGGCGGCCCGATCATCGCCGCGACCCCGATGCCGAGCGACCCGGCGAGCACGAGCGCCACCACGGCGCGCCCCCGGACCCGACGCAGCAGGAAGACGGCCGCTGCGAACAGCGCCCAGAGCACCCCGGTGCAGACCAGGAGGGGGACCGTGTCCCGCGTCGGTTGGAAGAGCGAGAAGACCAGCACGCAGTACCCGGTCAGCGTCGCACTCGCGGCCAGGAGGAGGGAGATGATCGTAATGCGCACGAGGCCATCCTGTCGGAGTTCCGCGGCGAGCGCCGCCGAATCCCGGTTCGGAGAGCCGAACGGACCCGCCCCGTCACGGAACCGTAAGGTGTAGACCCGCCCGCGGGCATCCGCTGGATGGTGCAATGGAACATGCGCCAAGTGATGTACGAAGCCCAGCGAGCACTGGCCTCCCCCGTGCGAAACCCGCGGATGGCGACCGTGATCGGTCGACTGCTCGGGCTCGCCTTCGTGCTGTGCTTCGGCACCGGGCTGTACAGCCACTTTCTGCAGGAGCCGCTGCCGGGCATGCACTTCGCGACCCGGCCGGAGCTGCTCTACCAGTTCACCCAGGGCACCCACATCATCGCGGGCATCGCCTGCTTCCCGCTGCTGCTCGCGAAGCTGTACATCGTCTTCCCCGACCTGTTCCAGCAGCCGCCGGTGAAATCGTTCCTCAATTTCCTCGAACGCGCGTCGATCGCCCTGTTCGTGGGCGCCTCGCTCGTGCAGATCACGATCGGCCTGCTCAACACTTACCAGTGGTACCCGTGGCCGTTCCCGTTCCGGGAGACGCACTTCGCGCTCGGCTGGGTGCTGATCGGATCGCTCGCCCTGCACATCGGCATCAAGCTGCCGATCATCGCCCGGGTCTGGCGCAAAAAGGCCGACGATGGCTCCGGCGACGACGACCACCTGACGGATGCGGTCGCCCGCGACCGCACGGCGACGCCGGAGGCCGTTCGCCTGTTCGGCTCGAGCCGGCCGACCGGGGTCACCGGCCGGCTGCTCGCCTGGATCGACGCGACACCGGACCTTCGGGCGGACGCCACTGCGGCACGCGCGCCGTCAGGGCTCGACACAGGATCCGCCTCAGCTTCCCGGGACGACACGGCCGACGCGGAAGACGCAGCGCGCACGGCTCACACGCGCCTCAGTCGGCGCGGCTTCCTCACCACGGTCGGGGTGAGCGTCGGCACGGTCGTCGTGCTGACCGCCGGGCAGACGGTCGCCCCGCTCGACGCGGTCAATGCCTTCGCACCGCGGAAGAAGGGCGTCGGTCAACAGGGGGTGCCGGTCAACCGCACCTCGAAGCAGGCGGACGTGGCCGCGGATGCCCGCGCGGCCGGCTGGGTGCTGACGGTGGCGCACGCCGGGGTGGAGCGCAGCTTCAGCCGGTCCGAACTCCTCGCCATGCCCCAGACCGAGGTCGATCTGCCGATCGCCTGCGTCGAGGGCTGGAGCCAGCTGGCGCGGTGGCGCGGGGTTCGCCTGAGCGATCTGGCCGATCTGGTGTCGGGGGATGCCGCGGCATCCTTTCGCTTGACCAGCCTCGAGAAGAAGGGCGCGTACCGCCAGACCACGATGGGGTCGGAGTACGTGCGCGACCCGCTCACTCTCGTCGCTCTCGAGCTCAACGGGGAGACCCTCGACCTCGAGCACGGTTACCCTGCCCGGATGATCGCCCCCGGGCGGCCCGGGGTGCTGCAAACCAAATGGCTGAGCCGGATCGAGGCGATGGACGTATGAGTACCGCACGCACTGCAGGAAACCGAAGCGTCGAAGCATCCGGATCCGGCGAACTGGGGCCGGCCCTCCGCGTCACGCGGATCGTGCTGATCACGCTCGGCCTCGCTGGTCTCGCCTGGGGCGCCTATGTACTGTTCAACAGCGTGAAGCCCGCGCGGATTCCCGGTATCGCCCTGTGGATGGGCGCGGCGATCGTGTTGCACGACGGGGTGATCTCGCCGCTCGTGTTCTTCTGCGGGATCCTGCTGCGCCGGGCCGGGCACCGAATCAGCGGAACGGTCATCCTCGTCGTGCAGGGGGCGATTGTGGTCGGCTCCGTCATGAGCCTGATCGTGGTGCCGTTGCTGATCGCGCAGTCGCGCGGCACCGGCAACCCGACGGTGTTGCCCCTCGACTACGGCGTGAACTTCGCCGTGTTCTGGGCAGCTGTCGCCGTCGTCACCGCGGCCGTGTCGTTCGGCCTCTACGCGCGGGGCCGGCGCCGTCTGCGCTGACCCGCGTCGCGCGCGAGAACCGTAAGGTCGGAGAAATTCGCGACACACCGCATCCGCTGCCGGAGGTGACGGCGTGTCGCGAAAAACTCCGACTTCACGCCGATCGAGACGACGGGCGAATGCCCGGTTGCGGGCGCGGGGCGAGCGCGGGGACTCAGGCGTGGAGGAGGCGGGCGAACCAGCGGCCATCCAGGCGCCAGTCGTGCGCGACCCGGAGCCCCGCGTCGGCGGCATGGCCGGCGAGGGCGTCGACGCCGACCTCCGCCCAGGGGAAGACGTCGCTGAGGAGGCCGGAGGCATCCTCGAGCCGGCCCTCGTAGCGTTCATCGCGCGCCGGGTCGTGGCTGACCTCGACGAGGAGCGCGCCCCGGGGCGCGAGAAGTTCGGCGCAGCGGGTCAGGAGCGCGGTCACGTCGCCGCCGATGCCGATGTTCCCGTCGACGAGGAGCGCGCCCGCCCAGCCGCCCTCGAGCGGCATCGGGTCGAAGACGCTGCGCTTGAGCACGCTGAGGCCGGCGTCGACGGCGATCCGTACGGCGGTCGGCGAAACGTCGATTCCAAGCGCGGACAGGCCGCGGTCCATCGCGGCACGCACCATCCGGCCAGGGCCGCAGCCGATGTCGAGGACAGGACCGGTCAGGCCGTCGAGCAGGAGCTGGTCGGTGTCGTCGGCGTCGGCGCTCCACCGGGCGGCGTCCATGGTCGCGGCGGCGATGAGGCCGCCGTCCCGGGAACGGCGGAGGTAGAGAACGTTGTCGGCGTTGCGCAGCGCGGCCGCATAGGGTTCCGCCCCGCCGGCGCCGAAGGTCGCGGGGGCGAGGTCGAGGGCGGATGCCCGCTCGCCGGGGACGCGATCGAGGCGATCGGGTTCGAGGATGTCCCGTTCGAGGATGCGGGCGGCCTGCGCGTTCATGCGCGCACCGGAATTCCGGTGGCGACAGCGCCGGTCGCGTCGCGATCGGCGGGGCGGGCGTCCGTGCGGGCGGCCGTAGCGCCGGGGAGCAGGGCGGCGAGGGTGCGTGCGAAGCGCCCATTCGGAACCGTGGCGGCGACGGAGTGCGCATCTGCGATCGTGTCGACATCGGTGAGCAGGGGCAGGTGCCGCACCCGGAGGCCCGCCTCCTCCAAGCGATCGAGCTGCCGGGCCCCGGTGTCGTCCATCGACATCGCGACGCCGCGAATCAGGTCCCCGCGCCGGGAGTGACCGTTCCGGGAGTGACCACGGCTCGACCCTCCGCGCGGCGCGGCGAGCGCGAGCGCCCAGAAGCCGCCGTCGTCCGCGAGGCCGAGCCAGGCATCCGTGTCGTCTGGCCAGTCGGTGAAGACCGGCGCGAGCAGCTCGGTGGTCACCTGCGGGGTGTCCATGCCGATCAGGACGGTCGGTTCGTCGAGCCCGTCGAAGATGGCGGCGAGGCGTTCGTCGAGACTGCCGGCGACCTGGGGCAGGATCTCGAACTCAGCGGCCAGGCGCGGCGGGGTGACCCCGTCGAAGGCGAGGATGCGGCGCGAGGCCGGGAGGGCGAGCGCTGCGGTCAGGGTGTCGTCGAGGCTCGCGGCGGCGAGCTCGGCGGCCTGCTCGAAGGAGAGCGCCGGGTGCAGGCGGGTCTTGACCCGGCCGGGCAGGCACTCTTTGGCGATCACGACGAGGGCCGTCATTTCCGGGCCTCGCGCAGCAGGGCGGACATGTCGCCGATCGCGGTCACGGTGCCGCGGATCGTTCCGGTCACTTTGCTGCGTCCGACCCGCGGCGAATAGGAGGTGTCGACCTCGCGGATGCTCCATCCCGCGTCGGACGCACGGAGGAACATCTCGAGCGGGTAGCCGCTGCGTCGGTCCTGGAGGTCGAGGGACAGCAGCGCCGGGCGCCGGGCGGCCCGCATGGGGCCGAGGTCATGTATGTTCACACCGGTTGTTCGGCGCAGGCGCCAGGAAAGACTGGAATTGGCCAGGCGGGCGTGCAGTGGCCAGGATCCGCGGGTCGTGGGACGGCGGCGGCCGAGCACGAGGTCGGCGTCTCCGGCGAGGATCGGGCCGACGATGCGCGGAAGTTCGGCCGGGTCCATCGACGCGTCGGCGTCGCAGAACGCTACGATCGGGGC
>NZ_JASJVF010000137.1:0-9027 GCF_035019805.1 Cryobacterium sp. 10I1 | reverse complement strand
GAGCTGAGGGACATCTTCGGACCGGAGAACTACTTCTGCGAGATCATGGACCACGGCATCGCCAAACTCCTCGGTTTCTCCCGCAGCTTCGCCGCAGAGGTCGCCGAGGCAGGCGGTGTCGCGATCGACGGCGTCGTGGTCGGCAAGTCCGACCGCCTGCACGCGGGAAGCTGGCTCGAGGTGAACTGGCAACCGAAGGACGCTCTCGAAATCGTTCCGATCGAGGTCCCAGACCTCACGATCGTCTACGACGACGAGAGCATCGTCGTCGTGAACAAGCCCTCAGGTGTCGCGGCCCACCCGAGCGTCGGCTGGACGGGCCCGACGGTTCTCGGCGCGCTCTCCGCCGGCGGCTACCGGATCGCGACCTCTGGGGCCTCGGAGCGCGCGGGCATCGTGCATCGCCTCGACGTGGGCACGAGCGGACTCATGGTCGTCGCGAAGTCGGAGACGGCGTACGTCGCCCTCAAGAAGGCCTTCCACGACCGCGAGGTCGAGAAGATCTACCATGCCGTCGTGCAGGGCCATCCCGACCCGAGTGCAGGCACGATCGACGCGCCCATCGGCAGGCACCCGCGCTCCGACTGGAAATTCGCGGTCATCGCCGGCGGCAAAGACTCGGTCACCCACTACGAGACCCTCGAGGCCTTCCCCTCGGCGTCCCTGCTCGAAGTGCACCTGGAGACGGGACGCACCCACCAGATCCGGGTACACATGGCCGCCCAGCGGCATCCGTGCGTCGGCGACGCCATGTACGGTGCAGACCCCTCGATCACGGCCAGGCTGGGACTCACCCGGCAGTGGCTGATCGCCAAACAGCTTGCGTTCTTCCACCCGGAATCCCGGGAATGGGTCACCTTCTCCGCCGAATACCCCGCGGACCTCGAGCATGCCCTGACCGTGCTCAGGGATGTCTAGGCCAGGAACACCACACACCATCTACCGGAGCATCCGTGTCGAATACCACTAGCGCGAACGGATCGAATGATTCTTTCGTGCACCTGCATGTGCACAGCGAATACTCCATGCTCGACGGAGCCGCGCGGGTCAAACCGCTGATCAAAGAGGCCGTCGAACAGGGAATGCCCGCGGTCGCCATCACAGACCACGGCAACATGTTCGGCGCGTTCGACTTCTGGAAGTCCGCGACGGACGCCGGCATAAAGCCCATCATCGGTACTGAGGCCTACATCACCCCCGGCACCGACCGGCGGGACAAGACCAGGGTCAAATGGGGCACGAGCGGCCAGAACCGCGACGATGTCGGCGGCAGCGGCGCGTACACGCACATGACGCTGCTCGCCGAGAACACCGCGGGCATGCACAACCTCTTCCGGCTCTCGACGAAGGCCTCACTCGAGGGCTACTACTTCAAGCCCCGCATGGACCGCGAGCTGCTGAGCGAGTTCTCGAACGGCCTGATCGGCACGACCGGCTGCGTCGGCGGCGAAGTGCAGACCCGCCTCCGTCTCGGCCAGTACGACGAGGCGAAGAAGGCTGCGGGGGAGCTGAGGGACATCTTCGGACCGGAGAACTACTTCTGCGAGATCATGGACCACGGCATCGACATCGAGCGCCGCACCATGAGCGAGCTGCTCCGCCTCGCCAAGGAGCTCAACCTCCCGCTCGTCGCCACGAACGACCTGCACTACACGCACGCCCACGATGCGACGGCGCACGCCGCCCTGCTGTGCGTGCAGTCGGCGTCGACCCTCGACGACCCGAACCGGTTCAAGTTCGACTCAGACGAGTTCTACCTCAAGACCGCGGCCCAGATGCGGCACCTCTTCCGCGACAACCCGGAAGCCTGCGACAACACGCTCCTGATCGCCGAGCGCTGCGAGGTGAAGTTCGACACCCAGGCCAACTACATGCCGCGCTTCCCGACCCCGGAGGGTGAGAACGAGGAAAGCTGGTTCGTCAAGGAGACCGAGCTCGGCCTGGCCCGCCGGTACCCGAACGGCATTCCCGCCGAGGTGCGCACCCGGGCAGACTACGAGGTCGGCATCATCGCCCAGATGGGCTTCCCCGGCTACTTCCTCGTCGTCGCGGACTTCATCATGTGGTCCAAGACGAACGGCATCCGGGTCGGCCCAGGGCGCGGATCGGGAGCCGGGTCGATGGTCGCGTACGCGATGGGCATCACCGACCTCGACCCGCTCGTGCACGGCCTGATCTTCGAGCGGTTCCTCAACCCGGACCGCGTCTCCATGCCTGACTTCGACGTCGACTTCGACGATCGTCGCCGCGGCGAGGTCATCCACTACGTCACCGAGAAGTACGGCTCCGAGCGCGTCGCCCAGATCGTCACCTACGGCACCATCAAGGCCAAGCAGGCCCTGAAAGACTCCAGCCGGGTACTCGGCTTCCCGTTCGGGATGGGCGACAAGCTCACCAAGGCCATGCCGCAGCCGATCATGGGCAAGGACATGCCGCTCACCGGCATGTTCGACAAGGACCACCCGCGCTACCGCGAGGCCGTCGACTTCCGCGCGATCATCGAGACGGATGCCGAGGCCCGCACGGTCTTCGACACCGCGCTCGGCCTCGAGAACCTGAAACGCCAGTGGGGCGTGCACGCGGCCGGCGTGATCATGTCGTCAGACCCGCTGATCGACATCGTGCCCGTGATGAAGCGCGAGGCCGACGGCCAGATCGTCACCCAGTTCGACTACCCGGCGTGCGAGTCCCTCGGACTGATCAAGATGGACTTCCTCGGGCTCCGCAACCTCACGATCATCGACGACGCCCTCGACAACATCGCCGTCAACCGCGGCCACCGGCCCGTGCTCGAGGACCTCGGCCTCGACGACCCCATCGCATACGAGCTGCTCGCCCGCGGTGACACCCTCGGCGTCTTCCAGCTCGACGGTGGCCCGATGCGCGCACTGCTCCGCCTGATGAAACCCGACAACTTCGAGGACATCTCCGCCGTCATCGCGCTCTACCGGCCGGGGCCCATGGGCGCGAACTCGCACACCAACTACGCGCTGCGGAAGACCGGGCAGCAGGAGATCGTGCCGATCCACCCCGAACTCGAGGAAGCCCTCAAGGACGTCATCGGCACCACATACGGCCTGATCGTGTACCAGGAACAGGTCATGTCGATCGCGCAGAAGCTCGCCGGCTTCTCGCTCGGCCAGGCCGACCTGCTGCGCCGGGCCATGGGCAAGAAGAAGAAATCGGAGCTCGACAAGCAATTCGCCGGGTTCTCCGCCGGGATGAAGACCAACGGGTACTCCATGGAGGCGGTGAAGACCGTCTGGGACATCCTGTTGCCGTTCTCCGACTACGCCTTCAACAAGGCGCACTCCGCGGCGTACGGCGTGGTCAGCTACTGGACCGCCTACCTCAAGGCGCACTACCCGGCCGAGTACATGGCGGCCCTGCTGACGAGCGTCGGCGACTCCCGCGACAAGCTCGCGCTCTATCTCAACGAGTGCCGCCGGATGGGCATCCAGGTGCTCCCGCCGGACGTCAACGAGTCCATCGGCTATTTCGCGGCCGTCGGTCCGGACATCCGCTTCGGGCTCGGCGCCGTGCGCAACGTCGGCTTCAACGTCGTCGATGCGATCCGCGCCTCGCGCGACGAGAAGGGCCGTTTCGAGTCCTTCCACGATTTCCTCCGCAAGGTGCCGATCCAGGTCGCCAACAAGCGCACGGTCGAATCCCTCGTCAAGGCCGGCGCCTTCGACTCCCTCGGAGCGACCCGCCGGGCCATGGTCGAGATCCACGAGGGCGCCGTCGAGTCCGCCGTGAAGATCAAGCGCGACGAGGAACACGGCATGGTCGGCTTCGACTTCGACAGCCTCTTCGACGACCCGCAGGAGACCGAACAGGTCCCGGACCGTCCGGAATGGAGCAAGAAGGAGAAACTCGCCTTCGAACGCGACATGCTCGGCCTCTACGTCTCCGACCATCCGCTCGCCGGCCTGGAGATCCCGCTCGCGAAACACGCCTCGACCTCCATCGCCGACCTGCTCGCCTCCGAGCAGACCCAGGACGCTGACACCGTCACGATCGCCGGCCTCATCACGAGCGTCCAGCACCGGATCGCCAAGAAGAGCGGCAACCAGTACGGCATCATCCAGGTCGAGGACTTCGGCGGCGACATCGACGTGATGTTCATGGGCAAGGCGTACCAGGAGTTCGCGCCCGCGCTCATCAACGACTCGATCGTCGTGGTGCGCGGTCGGGTGAGCCTCCGGGACGACGGCATGAACATCCACGCATACAGTCTCTTCGCGCCGGACCTCGGACAGACCGGCGACTCTGGCACCCTCGCGATCACCCTCGCAGAGGCGCGCGCGACGACCGACACCGTCACCGCGCTCGGCGACGTGCTGATCCGGCACCGTGGCTCCTCGGAGGTGCGGCTCAAGCTGATCAAGAACGATTCGGCCCGCGTCTTCGAACTGCCGTACCAGGTCACGATCAGCGCAGACCTGTTCGGCGAGCTCAAGAGCCTGCTCGGCCCGTTCTGCCTCAGCTAGAGGTCGCCGTCCCAGCCGAGCCGGCCGCGTCCGCCGCGCCGGGCGCATAGCCCGTCGGCTATGCGCCCGGGAATAGCCTTGGACCATGACACGTCGCACGAGTGAACCGTTCTACACCCCGGCCATCGTGGCCGGCCGGGCCATCTTCGGGGTCTTCCGGCTCAAGGCTGCGGCGACCGGCTTCGAGAACCTCCCCGATACCGGGGGAGCCGTCCTGGCGATCACGCACTTCGGCTATGCCGACTTCGCCCTCGTCGAATGGCAGGCCTGGCTGCACAACCGCAGGCACATCCGCTTCATGGCCAAGAAGGGCGCCTTCGACAAGCCCGTCGTCGGCTGGCTGCTGCGCGGTATGCACCACATCAGCGTCGACATGCAGGCGGGGGCCGCAGCATACGGCGAGGCCGTGGCCGCCCTGCGCGCGGGTGAACTCCTCGGGGTGTTCCCGGAAGGCGGGGTCAACGCCTCCTTCACCGTGCGCGAGCTCAAGTCCGGCGCGGTCCGGATGGCGAGGGAGGCCGGCGTCCCGGTGATCCCTGTCGCGGTCTGGGGCGGCCACCGGCTGCTGACGAAGAACCACAAGCCCACCCTGCGGGAGGCGTACCGGGTGCCGATCCGCTTCTCCGTGGGAGCGCCGTTCGAGCTCGACCCCGCCGTCGACGCCCAGGAGCTCACCGCGCAGCTCCACGACACCCTCCAGGCCATGGTCGACGAACTCCAGGCCGGGTATCCCGTCGACGGTTCCGGCCAGTGGTGGCAGCCGCGCCATCTCGGCGGCGCGGCTCCGACCCCGGAGGAGGCTGCGGTCGTCGAGGCAGAACGCCAGCGACTCCGCGCGCTCAAGCGCACTGCCGCGACACGCGACGACGCCTGACCCGGCCAACGGGTCGTTCGCCTCGGCTCAGAGCGCCGCTTCCGGTCCGGGCACCCGGTACATCCGCTCGTGGTAGAGCAACGCCTCGTCTTCGTCGCCGAGGCCGCCCTCCTCGATCTGGACGACGATCACGGCGCCGTTGTGCACAGAGACCCGCTCGATGATGTGGCCGACCATCCAGCTCGTCACGTCGTTCAGCACCGGCAGGCCGTGCGGACCCTCATGCCAGTGGTCACCGGCGAAGCGCAGGGCGTTCGGCCCGCTCATCCGCTCGGCGAGGGCGCGATTGCGTGCGCCAAGGGTGTGGATGACGACGCGGTCCGTCTCGGCGATCGCCGGCCAGGAGCTTGCCGTCCTGGCCATGTTGAAGGTCGCGAGCGGCGGCACGGACGACAGCGAGGCAAGTGAGGTCGCCGTGAAGCCGACGGGGGTTCCGTCGGTCTGGCGCGCCGTCACGCACGCGACACCGGCGGCGTGGCGCCGGAACGCCTGCTTGAACGCGGCGAGGTCGAGAGGGGCGTTCGGATCTCCCTCGAGCCGGGGAACGGTCGGTGTTTCGCGGATGTCGTTCAGTTCGTTCATGTCACTTGCCCCAAGGTCTGTGAAGGCCACCCTATTCCCGTGTGATGGATGTTGGTGGCTAGGCTGGTCAGATATGATCCAGAGACTTGACCTACGAGGCACCCGGCCGACGCCGGCCGAACTGCTCGCCACGATTCCGCGCGCCGTCACCGATGTGACCGCCGCGAGCGCCGTGGCCGCCGAGCTCATCTCCGACGTCCGCGCGCGCGGCGAGGCGGCGCTCTACGACCAGGCCGAACGGCTCGACCGGGTGCGCCCTGACGCGCTCCGGGTCCCGGCCGGCGACATCGCCGACGCCCTGGCCGGGCTCTCGCCCGAAGTGCGCATCGCCATCGAGGAGACCATCCGGCGGGTCAGGCTCGCGAGCGAGGCCCAGGTGCCGCCGCACGTGACCACGACCATCGACGAAGGAGCCGTGATCACCCAGCGGTGGCAGCCTATCCGTCGCGTGGGCCTCTACGTGCCGGGCGGCAAGGCCGTCTACCCTTCGAGCGTCGTGATGAACGTCGTGCCCGCGCAGGTCGCCGGGGTCAGCTCGATCGCGCTCGCCTCACCGCCGCAGCAGGCGTTCGGCGGACGCGTGCACCCGACCATCCTCGCCGTCGCCGGGCTCCTCGGCGTCACCGAGATCTACGCCATGGGCGGCGCCGGCGCTGTCGGCGCGTTCGCATACGGGGTGCCGAGCCTCGGCCTCGACCCCGTCCAGCTCGTCACCGGCCCCGGCAACGTCTACGTCGCCGCCGCCAAGCGGCTCGTCCGAGGCGTCACCGGCATCGACGCGGAAGCCGGCCCCACCGACATCCTCGTGATCGCCGACTCCGGCGCAGACCCGCTCCTCGTCGCGGCCGACCTGGTCAGCCAGGCCGAGCACGACGAACTCGCGGCCGCCGTGCTCGTCACCGATTCGGTCGAGCTCGCGGATGCCGTCACCGCGCGACTCGCCGTGCTCGCGGTGACAACCCCTCACGGTGAGCGGGTGACCGCCTCGCTCTCCGGAACCCAGTCCGCGATCGTGCTCGTCGACGACCTCGCCGCCGCCGCCGCATTCAGCAACGCCTTCGGGCCGGAGCACCTCGAGATCCAGACCAGGGACCCGCACGTCGAACTCGCGCTCATCGAGAACGCCGGGGCCATCTTCCTCGGCCCGAACTCACCGGTGAGCCTCGGCGACTACTCAGCGGGCTCCAACCACGTGTTGCCGACCGGCGGCCAGGCCCGGTTCTCGTCCGGCCTCGGGGCGTACACGTTCCTCCGCCCGCAGCAGGTCGTCGAGTACAGCAGGGACGCACTCCGCGGTGTCGCCGCCAATATCGCGGCGCTGTCGGACGCCGAGGATCTCCCCGCGCACGGCGCGGCCGTGACCGCCCGCTTCGCCTGACCCGAACCGATTCGACGGAGATTGTGTCCGGAAGCCACGGGGGAGTGCCGTTCCGGGGTGTTTCAGACCGAGCGCCCGTCGAATCGGTCAGGGCGTCGGGGCGAGGGTGTGGCGCGACGCGCCCGGGCGACGGCGAATCCCCCGGAAAGGGGCGCTAGGCTGGCAGCACAATGTTCTGCCCGTTCTGCCGCCACCCGGACTCCCGAGTCATCGACTCGCGCACGAGCGACGACGGACTTTCCATCCGTCGCCGTCGCCAGTGCCCCGAATGCGGTCGCCGGTTCAGCACGACGGAGACCGCGAGCCTCAACATCGTCAAGCGCAGCGGCGTCGTCGAACCGTTCAGCAGGGACAAGATCGTCACCGGTGTCCGCAAGGCCTGCCAGGGGCGGCCGGTGACGGACTCCGACCTCGCCCTCCTCGCCCAGCGCGTCGAGGAGACCATCCGCCAGACGGGTGCCTCCCAGGTCGCCGCGAACGACGTCGGCCTCGCGATCCTGCCGCCGCTGCGTGAACTCGACGAGGTCGCCTACCTCCGCTTCGCGAGTGTGTACCGCGCGTTCGACTCCCTCGAAGACTTCGAGAGCGCCATCGACCAGCTCCGCAGTGAACACGAGGAGAGTCTCCGCAACGGGGCCCTCGGCGACGAGCCCGAACTGTAGCCGGTGTACCCCTTCTTCTTCCGGCACGTGCTCGCGCGGCTCGACCCCGAGCGCGCACACCACCTCGCCTTCACGGTGATCCGTCTCATTCCGAGCCGGGGCATCGGGCGGCTTGTCCATGCGTTCACCCGGCCGAGAACCGACCAGGCCGTGCACACCCTCGGCTTGCGCTTCGATTCCCCGTTCGGCGTCGCCGCAGGCTTCGACAAGGACGGCCTCGCCGTGATCGGCCTGGGCCGCCTCGGTTTCGGCCACGTCGAGGTCGGCACGATCACGGCGCTGCCGCAGCCGGGAAACCCGAAACCGCGGCTGTTCCGGCTGGTCCCCGACCGCGCCGTGATCAACAGGATGGGCTTCAACAACCAGGGCGCTGCAGCGGCAGCAGTGCGCCTCGCCCGGGTGGGTTCGATCGCTGGACGGCCGGTGCTCGGCATCAACATCGGCAAGAGCCGCGCGACCGCGGTGGACGACGCCACGAGCGACTATCTCGTGAGCGCCAGGGCCCTCGCGCCCCTCGCCGACTACCTCGTCGTCAACGTGAGCTCGCCGAACACCCCCGGCCTCCGCGGCCTGCAGGAACTCGACCAGCTGGCCCCGCTTCTCACCGCCGTCCGGGCGGCGTCCGGGAGCACCCCCCTGCTCGTCAAGATCGCCCCTGACCTTCGCGACGAGGAAGTCACCCGCATCGCCGAACTCGTCGTGCGGCTCGGCCTCGACGGCATCATCGCGACCAACACGACCATTTCACGCGAGGGTCTCTCGACGGATGCCGCCAGGATCGAGGCCATCGGAGCCGGCGGCCTGTCGGGGGCCCCACTCCGGGCCCGCTCGCTCGCGGTACTGCGCCTGATCCGCGCGAGCGTTCCCGCCGGCCTCTGCGTGATTTCCGTCGGAGGAATCGACACCGCCGCCGACGTCGCCGAGCGGCTCGATGCCGGGGCGACCCTCGTCCAGGGCTACACGGCGTCCCTGTTTTCCGGCTGGGAGTGTGCGGGCTCGCGTGTTTGCTCGGCGGTCATGCTGACAGCCTAGGACCTG
>NZ_JASJVF010000136.1:0-9049 GCF_035019805.1 Cryobacterium sp. 10I1 | reverse complement strand
CCCAGACCAACAACCCCAGCCCAGGAAATCCGTCGGCGTTTTAAACTTCGCCGTTACTGACCCACGCTCCTAGGAGACCGGCGGCCCTGGTGTGGCCGGTGGCGGCGTCGCTCCGGTCCGGCGCGCGGGCTGCGGCTTCTGGTACGCCAGTTCCCCGCCCACCCTGCCGCCGTACGGACGACCGTGATCGGCGAATTCCTCGCGGAAGAACGCCATCCGCCACGGCCCGAGTTCGATGCGCGCGCCGGTGCGCAGAATCCGGCCCCCCTCTGACGGACGACTTCCGTCGATGCCCGGGGACTCCGTTCCCGGCGTGACGGGCCCGAGGGGAAAGAACACGTACTCGTCGTTCTGGTCATGCCGGATCTCGGCGTGGATGGGGGAGAGACCGTCGAGCCTCAGATCGGCGTCCGGGCTCGATCCGATCGTCGTGGTCTCCGGCATGAGGTCGAATTGGCGGGGCGGGGTGCCGTCCCAGTTTTCCGATCCGACGACGAAGATCAGTCGGGGACGCCCCGATCCGCGGGTGTAGTGCGTGGTCGTCACGGTGCGCCGGATGCGGCGGTCGAGCGTCGGTACCAGGGGGAAGAGGGTGGAGGGCGGCAGGGTCACGACCGGTGCCGGTTCTGCCCCTGCGGCGCGCCTGCGACGCCGCAGCAGCGGCGCCAGGGCCGCCCGGCTGCCGAGGGCGACATGCGCGGACCCGGTCAGGAGGCGCTGCAGCCGGTGAGCCGGGATCGCACCGAGCCGGACCACGAGCCCGTTCGGACCGCTCAGCGCGACCGAGAGCCCCCGTTCGGCCAGGTCTGCCGCGAGGGTGCGGATCTCCTTGAGAGTGATCGTCCTCGTCTGCAGGAAGAGCTCTGGCCGGCTCGCGAAGATCTCGACGTCGGTGCCGGCGGCGGTGATCGTTCCCTGCATCCGTTCGCCGCCGTACTGGCCGTCCGGCTCGGCAAGGGAGAAGGCGAGATCGATGTCCAGACGGGTGGTCGTTGCCATGGTCAGCGGGCGAGGGACTCGGTGGTCGGGCCTTCGCTCGTCGTGACGCGGAGGGTCCCGTTCAGCTTCCACGTCGCCCGCGGGGCGTCCGGTCCGATGTCCCGGGGGACTTCGACGGCCATGTCGATGAAGGTGTAGTTGATCACGGCGCTCTTGCCGGTCAGGTACGACCACATCTCTTTCCCGAGGTCGGTCCAGTCCTGGATGATGTGGCCGTCGGGGCCCGTCGCCGTTCCGGCCGTGTCGTCGCTCGTGCTCGTGCTGGTGGTTTCGCTCACGGTGTGTCCTTCTGATTTCGTCGATGAGGATGCGGAGTCCGACGTCGAGGAAACCCTCCGGGGCACCCCGTGAGGGGGAAGCCCGGCCACGCCAACACTGCCGTTGGGTCGAGGCTAGTGGGCGACTTCGCGCAGCGGGGGATTCCACAGCCTGCTCACAGCACCCGTACGTCGGTGGCTTCGGTTAGCCTCGGGGCAGATCCTTTCGGGAGGCCGTCGTGTTCCTGCTTGACCCTGTCACCGTCGTGTACTCTGCGAGCGACCTGAGCGCGGCCGCGGTCTGCGAATGGGCCGTGATGCGCCGGCTCGACGCACGCCTCGGGCGGATCGACCCGGTTCCGGATCCCGCGGACGCCATGCTCGCGCGCACCGCGGAACTCGGCGATGCCCACGAACTGCGGATGCTGAACCGGCTCCGTTCGACCGGGCCCGTCATCGAGATCGAGCGTCCGGCCCGCGCCGAGCGCGCTGCGATCCTCGAAGCCGCCCGGCTGAGTGCCGACGCCCTCCGAGCCGGCGCCGCGGTGGTGTTCCAGGCCGCCTTCTTCGACGGGCGTTTCCTCGGGTACGCGGACTTCATCATCCGCTCGCCGGAGCAGGGCGATTCGGCGGAAAGCGCCGCGGCGGGGCCGGGCTATGAGGTCTACGACACGAAACTGGCCCGCTCGGCCAAGGTGACCGCGCTGCTCCAACTCGCGGCGTACAGCGACCAGTTGGAACGCCTCGGTATCCGCACCGGCGACCGGGTGCACCTCCTTCTCGGCGACGGGCGCACGAGTTCGCACAGGCTGGCCGACATCCTTCCGGTGTACCGGGCCAGGCGGGCCAGGCTCGAGGGCCTGATCGACGAACGCCTCGCCGACGCCGCGCCGACCCCCTGGGGTGACCCCCGGTACGTCGCCTGCGGACGCTGCGCGGTCTGTGAGGAGCAGGTGCAACTGCACCGGGACGTGCTCCTGGTCGCCCGGCTGCGGCTCTCGCAGCGTGCCCGCCTGCGCGCTGCGGGGATCGGGACGATCGAGGAGCTCGCCGCGTCTGCGGGGCCGGTCGCCGGGATCACCGATTCGACGCTCGCGACCCTGCGCGCACAGGCCAGTCTTCAGCTCGACCCGCACCCCGGCCGGCCGCTCGCCTGGCAGGTGACCAATCCGCCGGCGCTCGCCGCACTTCCGCGGCCGAGCCAGGGGGATATCTTCTTCGACTTCGAGGGCGACCCCCTGTACCAGGAGGGAGCGGACGACGCCTCAGCCGGCACCGTGGTGTGGGGCCTCGACTACCTGTTCGGCCTCGTGGAACCCGACGACACCTTCCGCGCCTTCTGGGCGCACAGCCACGCCGAGGAACGCCAGGCCCTCATCGGCTTCCTCGCCTACGTGCACGAACGACGGGAACGGTACCCCGACCTGCATATCTACCATTACGCCCCCTACGAGCGCACCCACCTGCTCAGCCTCGCCGCGCGGCACGGCGTCGGAGAGGACACCGTCGACGATCTGCTCCGCAACCACGTGCTCGTCGACCTGTACCCGATCGTGCGGCAGGGCCTCCGGGTCGGCAGCCGCAGCTACTCGCTCAAGAAGCTCGAGCCGCTGTACATGGGGGAGGAGGCCAGGGAGGGCGTCGACAACGCCGCAGACTCGATCGCCGAGTACGCGCACGCGGGCGAGCTCCTCGCCGCCGGCGAGGCGGATGCCGCTGCGGCCGTCCTCGAGGACATCGCGCGGTACAACGCCTACGACTGCCGGTCGACGCGGCGGCTGCGGGACTGGCTCCTCGACCGGGCCGCGGACAACGGTGCCGTCGACGACGGTGCCTTCGACGACGGTGCCGCCGGACGCCTCGGTGCCTCGGGCGATGCCGGCGTCGCGGCTCGTGCCGGCGAGCTCGCGATCGCGGTCCCCGAGCGGGAACCCGACCCGGTCTACCTCGAACTGACGGCCCTGCTCGAACAGGTGCCGCCGACCGGCCGCACGAGCGACGAGACCGCGCTCGCCCTCGCGGCCGCGGCCATCGACTACCATCGTCGCGAACAGAAATCGTTCTGGTGGGACCACTTCGCCAGGCTCGCGTCGCCCCTCGAGGACTGGTCGGACACCAGGGATGTCTTCTCGGTCGTGCGGGCCACCGTCGAGATCGGCTGGCACCGCGAGGGCAGGCAGGTCCTCGACCGGCGCCTGCTCCGGCTCGAGGGCACCCCGGCGCCCGGAAGCTCGCTCAAAGCAGGGCAACAGCCGTTCCTCGTCTACGACCCGCCGTATCCGCCGATCCGGCGGAGCGACGAGCCGGGCGCCCGCACCGCCCACAACAAGGCGACCATCGTGCAGGTGGGCGACGACGGCGGATTCGGCGGCACCCTCGACGACGGCGTCCTCGATGGCGGTGCCCTCGACGACGGCGTGATCTTCGTCGACGAGATCCTCGAACGCGACGCGCCCCACCACGACGCGCTCCCTGTCGCCGTCACTCCGGGAACCCCGCCGCAGCCCGGCAGCCAGGTCGGCGCGATCTCCCAGTGGGGCAGGGCCGTGCTGTCCGCATGGCCGCTGCCGCTCGCGGATGCCGCGTTCGACATCCTGCGCCGGGTGCCGCCGCGACTGCGCGGGGGCGCCACCCTGCCTGTCGTTACCGCAGGAGACACCCAGGGCGCCATCCGCGATGCCGTGCTGGCCCTCGATCACTCCTACCTTGCCGTCCAGGGCCCGCCCGGAACAGGGAAGACCTTCGTCGGCTCGCGGGTGATCGCCGACCTCGTGGTCCGGCACGGCTGGAAAATTGGCGTCGTCGCGCAGTCGCATGCGGCCGTCGAGAACATGCTGCGCGCGGTGGTCGAGGCGGGCGCCGGAGTCGGGCTCGACCCGGACCGCGTCGGCAAAAGACCGAAGAAGGGCGAAGAAGGCACTGCCGTTCCGTGGCTCGCCCTCGATGTCAAGGGTCTCGCCGCTTTCACCGGCCGTTCGGACGGCTGGGTACTCGGCGGGACGGCCTGGGACTTCAGCAACGCCGACCGGATCCCGCGCGGCTCCCTCGACCTGCTCGTGATCGACGAGGCCGGGCAGTACTCCCTCGCGAGCACGATTGCCGCGGCCGTCTCGGCGGAGCGGCTGCTGCTTCTCGGCGACCCGCAGCAGTTGCCGCAGGTCAGCCAGGGCACGCACCCCGAGCCCGTCGACCTCTCCGCGCTCGGCTGGCTCACGGACGGGCATCGGGTGCTCCCCGCCGAGCTCGGGTATTTCCTCGCGACGAGCTGGCGGATGCACCCGGCCGTCTGCGCTCCTGTTTCGGCGCTCTCCTACGAGGGCAAACTCCGCTCGCACCCCTCCGACCGCGCCCTGGCCGGGGTGGAACCGGGGCTGCATCCCGTTCCGGTGCGCCACACGGACAACGCGACCTCGTCGATCGAAGAAGCGGATGTCGTGGTCGGGCTCGTCCGCGACGCCATCGGCCGGCCGTGGACATCCGCCGGGCGAACGGTCCCGCTCGGGGAGGCGGACGTGATCGTGGTCGCTCCGTACAACGCCCAGGTCGCCCTGATCAGGGAACGACTCCGGGCGGCCGGCCTCTCCTCGGTCCCGGTCGGCACGGTCGACAAATTCCAGGGCAGGGAGGCCGCGGTCGCGATCGTCTCGCTCGCGGCGTCGTCCGCGGAGGAGGTGCCGCGCGGCCTCGAATTCCTGCTGCTCGCGAACCGGCTCAACGTCGCCATCTCGCGCGCGCAGTGGGCGGCGTGGCTCGTCTACTCGCCCGCGCTCACGGACTCGCTGCCGCACAGCGTCGAGGCGCTCGCCCAGTTGAGCGCTTTCATCACACTCGTCGGCTCGTAGACCAGCGACGAGCACACAAAGAAGGAAGCACCCCCGACTACCGAGGGTGCTTCCTGTTGTTCCGGTGGAGTATTACTCGGCGTCGAGGTCCGTCTCGAGGATCTTGACGAGGGCTTCGAGCGCCTCGTCGGCTCCGTCGCCTTCCGCGCGCAGCACGACGACGTCGCCGTTGGCCGCACCGAGGCTCATCAGGCTCAGGATGCTCGAGGCGTCCATGGCGTCTTCAGCAGGCTCGCCCTCCATCGCGATGGTGACCTCGATCGGCAGTTCGCCGACGGCGGCCGCAAAAATGGACGCGGGACGGGCATGCAGGCCGACTCGGCTGGCAATGGTGGCTGTGCGTTCGGACATAATTCCTCCTGGTTGATACTCGACGACGGTCGTGCTCGACGATACTGCGGGCTGACTGGAGTGGTGCGGGGAGCGGTTACGCGTGTGCGGTTACAGACCCAACTCTTCAAGTATGGGCAATCCGGCGCGCACGCGCTTGCGGGCCTCGGTCGGATTCGGCGCGGACACCGCGAGGACCGCGAGCTTCTTGGCATCGTCGAGGGTGACGGACTTCAGCACGGCTCCGACAGCGGAGAGCGAACGGGAGGTCATCGACAGGGTCGCGACCCCGAGTCCGACGAGCACGACGGCGAGCACGGGGTCGGCGGCGGCCTCGCCGCAGACGCCGACGGGCTTGTTGTTGCCTTCGGCGATCGAGCCTTCGACGGTCAGTCCGATGAGCTTGAGCACGGCAGGCTGCCACGGGGAGTTCAGCGCGGCGAGAGTGCCGAGCTGGCGGTCGGCGGCCATCGTGTACTGGGTGAGGTCGTTCGTGCCGAGGCTGACGAAGTCGACTTCACCGAGGATCCGGTCCGCGAGGAGCGCGGCGGAGGGGACCTCGACCATGACGCCGGGGATCTTGAGCCCTGCGGTGGCGCACATCGCAGCGAACTCCGCGGCTTCCTCCGGCGTCGCGATCATCGGGGCCATCACCCAGACGCTGGTCGAGGAACCTTCGGCGGCCTGGGCGATCGCGGTGAGCTGGCGGGCCAGCACCCCAGGGGTGGTCAGGTCGGTGCGGTATCCGCGCACGCCGAGCGAGGGGTTGGGCTCGCTCGTGTCGGTCAGGAACGGCAGCGGCTTGTCGGCGCCGGCGTCGAGGGTGCGTACGACGACCTTCTGGCCGGGGAACGCGTCGAACACGCCGCGGTAGGCGATGACCTGTTCTTCGATCGTGGGCTCGGTCTCGCGCTCGAGGAAGCAGAACTCGGTGCGGAGCAGTCCGACGCCCTGGGCGCCGGCTTCGGCAGCCTTGACGGCGTCCTTGGCTCCGCCGACGTTGGCGAGCAAGGGGACGAGGTGGCCGTCCGCGGTGCGACCGTTGCCATCGAAGACGGCGAGGATCGCTGCGGCGGTCTTCCAGGCTTCCACGGCGGCGATTTCCTCGGCGCCGGGCTCGAGGGAGAGGAGGCCGGCCGCGCCGTCAACGTACACCTCGATGCCGTCTTCGAGGGCGTCGACGCCGGGGGCTGCGACGACGGCCGGGAGGCCGAGGGCGCGGGCGATGATCGCGGTGTGGGACTGCGGTCCGCCGCCGGAGGTGACGAGGGCGAGGATCTTCTCCGGGTCCAGGGTCGCGGTGTCAGCGGGGGCGAGGTCCTCTGCGACGAGGATGAACGGTGCGTCGGCGAGGGGGATGCCCGGCGCGGGAACACCGCGGAGCTCTGCGACGATACGGGCGCGCACGTCGAGGACGTCCGTTGCCCGCTCGGCCATATACCCGCCGAGGTTGATCAGCATCTCGGCGACGGAGGCGCCGGACTCCCAGATCGACCGCTCGGCGGACAGGCCGGTCTTGATCAGCTTGATGGCCGCCTTGATCAGCATCGGGTCCGTCGCCATCAGCGCGGTGGCCTCGAGGACGGCCTTGCTCGCGCCGGTCGCTCCCGCTGCGCGGTTCTGTAACTCGACCTGCACGGTCTTGGCAGAGGCACGCAGCAGTTCGGCGGCGGCATCCGCTGAGAGGGACGCGGCCAATCGTTCTCCGGCCGGGGGTTCACTGACCGGTTTGGGCATCTGCCGAATCGATCCGATGATCCGCCCGGGACTGACGCCCACGCCGGAGAAGTTCTGCTGCACGGTTTAACCTCTATTCTTGCGTGGGAATTGGTTGCCCACGGTAACGATATTACGCGGCGGCCGGTACGGATCACGTATCGGCCGCCGCGTTTTCATGCGGTGATGGTACTACTGGTTGTTCAGGCGGTGACGAGAACCGGGGCTTCCACTCCGGAAACGACCTTCTTCGTGGTGTACCGCTTCAGGGCGATGACGACCAGGCCTGCGACGACGGTGCCGATCGCGATTGCCAGGGCGAACAGCGCGAAGCTGTCGATCGCGAAGAAGACGAAGATGCCGCCGTGCGGGGCCTTGCTCGTGACACCCCAGGCCATCGACAGGGCGCCCGTGACACCGGCACCGAGCATGCTCGCCGGGATCACGCGCAGCGGGTCTGCCGCGGCGAATGGAATGGCACCCTCGGAGATGAAGGACGCACCGAGCAGCCAGGCCGCCTTGCCGTTCTCACGTTCGATCGGGCTGAACAGCTTCTTGTCGAGCACGGTGGCCAGGGCCATCGCGAGCGGCGGAACCATTCCGGCGGCCATCACGGCGGCCATGATCTGCCACGGAGCCTGGTTGGCCACGGTCGCGGTGCCGAGGCCGGCGACGGCGAAGGCGTATGCAACCTTGTTGACCGGGCCACCGAGGTCGAAGCCCATCATCAGTCCGAGGATCAGTCCGAGGACGATCGCCGCTGCGCCGCTCATACCCGTGAGCCAGGTGTTCAGTGCGGCGGTGAGCCACGCGATCGGACCACCGAGCACGAGGAACATCAACCCGGAGGCGACGATCGACGCGACGAGCGGAATGATCACGACGGGCATCAGGCTGCGGAGCCAGCGCGGAACATTGAGCCGCGCGAAGCTGGCCGCTGCGACACCGGCGAGCAAGCCGCCGGCGATGCCGCCGAGGAAGCCGGCACCCATGAAGCCTGCGACGGCGCCCGCGACGAACCCGGGGGCGATTCCGGGGCGGTCGGCGATCGCATAGGCGATGTAGCCGGAGAGCGCCGGGACCAGGAAGCCCATCGACAGGGCGCCGATCTTGAAGAAGACCGCGCCGAGATAGATCGCAAGGCCGCCGTCGGGCAGGTTGAAGAGGCTGTTCTGCAGGGTGACGACATCGGCGATCTTGGTGATCTCATAGCCACCGAGGAGGAAGCCGAGTGCGATGAGCAGGCCTCCACCTGCCACGAACGGAATCATGTAGCTGACACCGGTGAGGAGCGCGCGCTTGACCTTCTGGCCGAAGTGCTCGTTCTTCTCGTCGACCTCCGCCGCTCCTGCGGTTCCGCCGACGCGGCGGGCGTTCGGGTTCTCCGAGGCCGCGATGGCGTCCGCGATGAGCTTGGCCGGCTCGTCGATGCCGCGCTTGACTGGAACCTGGATGACGGGCTTGCCCGCGAAGCGCTCGCGGCCGCGCACGTCGACGTCGACCGCGAAGATCACCGCGTCGGCCGCTGCGATGACCGCGGGGTCGAGCATTGTGAGGCCGGCGGAGCCCTGCGTCTCGACCTGCATCTCGACGCCCGCGGCTTCCGCGGCGGCCGAGAGGGCCTCAGCGGCCATGTAGGTGTGCGCGATACCGGTGGGGCAGGCCGTGACGGCGACGAGGCGCTTGACCCCGGTGCGGACGGATGCCGCGGGGGCTGCAGTGCCGCCGCCGACAGCGACGGGAACGGGGGAGACGACGTTGGTGACGAGCTCGACGATCTCTGCGGGCGTCGTGGCGGCGCGCAGGGCGGCCGTGAACGCGGGCTTCATCAGCGAACGGGAGAGCTTCGCCAGGATCTTAAGGTGTTCCTGGTCCGCGCCTGCCGGCGCGGCGATCAGGAAGACC
>NZ_JASJVF010000135.1:0-9172 GCF_035019805.1 Cryobacterium sp. 10I1 | reverse complement strand
GGCCGACGGTGTGCACGTCGGGAACGATGACGGGGCCGACGGCCGCGGCGATGGCCGCGGCGAGCGGGCCGGGCATGAGCCCGAGGCCGACGACGGCGAGGGCGCCGAGCACGAGGGGGACGCGCATCACCCAGGGCACCTCGCGGGCGATGCTCGCCTTCCGGGAGCGCGGCCGGGCCAGGAATGCGATGCCGTATGCCTTGACGAAGGTCAGCAGTGCGAGTCCCGCGGTGAGGGCGAGCACGGCGACGGCGAGCGGCATCGCGATCGACGCGGCGACGGAGACGACCTCACCGTCGAGCCGGGCACCGTGGATCAGCGCCTGCAGCAGCATCCACTCGGCGACGAAGCCGCTCGTGATCGGGAGCGATGCCGCGCCGAGACTGGCGAGGCCGAACGTGCCTGCCGTCCACGGCATCCGTTTGCCCAGGCCGCCGAGGCGGTCGAGGTTGAGCTCGCCGGTCGCGTGCGCGACGGCGCCGGCACCGAGGAAGAGGGTCGTCTTGAAGGCGGCGTGGCTCACCATGAGTAGAAGGGCCGCGACGAGGGCGGCGTCGGCGGCGGCCGTCGCGTTGTAACTGCGCAGCAACACGGATGCCCCGAGGCCGAGGAAGACGAGCCCCATGTTCTCTGTGGTCGAGTAGGCCAGCAGCACCTTGAGGTCGCTCGCGACGGAGGCCTGCAGGATGCCGTACACGGCGGACACACCGCCGAGCACGAGGATGAGCACGCCCCACCACGGCGGGCCGGAGGGCAGCAGGCGCACGCAGACGAGGAGCGCGCCGTAGACGCCGATCTTGACCATTGCGCCGCTCATCGCCGCGGCGACGTGGCTCGGCGCCTCTGGCAGCACCCGGGGAACCCAGACGTGCAGCGGGACGAGCTCCGCCTTGCCGCCGAAGCCGAGCAGGAGGAGGACGAACGCTAGGTTCGCCGGCCAGGAATCGGCCGGCACGGTCGCGAGCGTCTGGAAGCCGGTACCGCCGGTGGCGGCCACGAGCACGCCGAAGCCGGCGAGCACGAAGAAGAAGCTCAGCTGGGACATCGCCGAGTACCAGATCGCGGCGGAGTAGACGGTGCTCCGGCTCGCGTGGTCGGCGAGGAGGAGCACGGTGGAGCCGAGGGTCATGATCTCCCAGAGGAGCAGGAAGGACACGACGTCGGTCGCGGCGGGAACGAGCTGCATGCCGCCGAGGAAGACGGCCATGGCCGCCCAGGAAGTGCGTGAGGCCTCCGCGCCGCGGGCCGAGCCGATCCCGAAGAGGGAGACGAGGGCGCCGACCGCGGAGACGACGATCATGAAGAGGCCGCCGAGCCGGTCGGGGGAGAGCACGAGGGGATCGATCGGGAGAGCGAGCGGGATGGTCAGGGTGCCGTTCGCCCCGCCGAGCGCTGCGGCCCCGGTGACGATGCCGGCGAGGCCGAGGAGGGCGCAGAGCGCGCCGGTCGCGCGGGACCGCCACGAGACGGGACTGAGCAGGCCGGTCGCAACGGCGGCGAGCGCGAGCAGGGCCTGGACGACGAGGCCGGACTGGACGGCGTTCATCGCCCGGTCATCCGTCGGAGGGCTTCGACGATGGCGGCAGGTTCCGGCGGAGTACCGGGGACAACGAGGTCGACGTGCACGAAGTCGGACACCGGGCCGGCGACACCGTAGCCGTCGGCGAAGACGCCGCCCGTGATCGCGCAGTCGCCGACGGCGACGACGAAACGGGGGGTGGGGGTCGCGACGACCGTGCGCCGAAGCGGTTCGATCATGTTCCTGGTCACCGAACCGCAGATCAGCAGCACGTCAGCATGACGAGGCGAGGCGACGAGCCGCACGCCGTAGCGCTCGACGTCGTAGACAGGGCCGAAGGCACTGGCGACTTCCTGGGCGCAGTCGTTGCAGCCGCCGGCATTGATGAAGCGCACCTGGATGCTGCCGCCGAAGATCCCGGCGCCGGGGAACAGGGCGGGGGCCTGCGGGGCCTGCTCTGCGATCCGCCCGCTGCGACGGATGAGGGAGGTCAGTCTGGTGACGCTCACCGGGGGTCTACGCCACTAAACATCATTACTTCTTTATATACCTATATGATGAATTTATCAAATAGATTGTGGACACTGCGCGGTGCGGGGCGGTCGTTCCGTCGGACTCAGGCCTCGTCGTCGATATCGACGTCGGCGCGGTTCGCCGGGCCGCGCTCCCGGGTCACCCGGTCGAGCAACGGGGTGATCCGGTACGGGATCAGCTCGCCCATGGCGAGCGAGGTCTCCGTGCGATCGACGCCCTCGCACGCAAGGATCGTGCCGTCGATGCGGAACAGGTCGTCGGCATCCGTGCACACGACGAGGACGAGCAGGTCCGTCGACCCGCT
Source organism: Cryobacterium sp. 10I1 (assembly GCF_035019805.1). Lineage (NCBI taxonomy): Bacteria > Bacillati > Actinomycetota > Actinomycetes > Micrococcales > Microbacteriaceae > Cryobacterium > Cryobacterium sp. 10I1. The sequence continues at coordinate 6,815 of NZ_JASJVF010000135.1, read as the reverse complement.
CATTCCGTGGGCCTGAACGATCTCGGGGATCTGGTTGAGTTCTGCGACGATCTGGCTGAGCCTCTTCTGCTGCAGGTGCACCTGGATGAACGCCGTCAGGGGGTGGCCGAGGGCGATCGGATTGATCCGGCGATCGAAGGCCAGGAACGCGTTGGATTCTTCGAGCCGTGCCATCCGCGCCTGCACGGTGTTCCTGGACAATCCCAGCCGCTGGGCGAGGGCCACGAAGGTGCTGCGCGGCTCTACGCAGAGGGCGCGGAGGAGTTGGAGGTCGACCCTGTCCAGACTGTGCATAACGCATGAGATTAGCACGCAGGAGGCCCGCAGAATAGGGCAAAGTGATTAGTGTTACGCCCCGCGAGGGCGCATCCGTGAAGGACGCGTCGGGAGGGTCACCGCGGCGGTCCGCCGCGCTTCCCGCCGGCTTTCGCAGGCCTCATTCTCTTGACCGCCGGCGGGCGCCGGAGCAGAGTGAGGTACATGAGCGCAACCGGTTCGATCCAGAGTCCCGTGCAGACCGGCCCCGTGCTCGAGGGCGGCCCGTTCGTACACCTCGATGGAGCGTTGCACGCGAGCTACCGCACGAGCGATTTCGCCTCTGCGGTGCGCTTCCTCGACCGCGTCGCCGAGGCGGCGGATGCCGCAGGCCACCATCCCGACGTCGAACTCGGCTACGGGACGGTCGCCTTCCGGCTCCGCTCGCATGATCTCGGCGGCGTGACCGAACGCGACCTCCGGCTCGCCCTGCAGATCCAGGCGCTCGCGAATGAGCTCGGTGCGGAAGGCAGGGCCGTGACGCCCGCCCGGTACGACGTAGCGATCGACTGCACGGACGCCGACTCGATCCGGCCGTTCTGGCGCGTCGGCCTCGGTTATGTCGAGCTGCCGGCCGACGGCGACGGCGACGTGGAACTCGTCGACCCGCGGGGTCATGGGCCGAGGGTCTGGTTCCAGCACATGGAGATTGCCCGCACCGACCGGAATCGTATCCATCTGGACGTCTACGTGCCGGGTGACGACGCCGAGGAACGCGTCAGCGCGATCGTCGAGGCCGGCGGCACGCTGCTCACCGACGAGCACGCCCCCGAGTGGTGGGTGCTCGCCGATGTCGAGGGCAACGAGCTCTGCGTCTGCACCTCGAGCTACTGAACCCGGGTCAGGCGGCGGCGGAGGCGAGCGTCTTCTCGATCGCGCCGACGAGCTCTGGTGACTCGGGTTCGACGGTCGAGGCGAAGCGGTCCACGATCTGGCCCTCTGCGTTCACGAGGAACTTCTCGAAATTCCACTTGACGAGGCCGGGCAGCAGGCCGGACTTGAACCTGGTGAGCTGGGCGTAGAGCGGATGCTGGTGCTTGCCCCGGACATCCACCTTCTCGGTCATCGGGAAGGTGACACCGTAGTTCAGCTGGCAGAACGCCTCGATGTCGGCGGACTCCCCGGGCTCCTGGCCCATGAATTGGTTGCACGGCAGGCCGAGGACGACGAGGCCGTCGTCCTTGAAGCGCTCGTAGAGGTCCTCGAGGCCCGCGTACTGGGGCGTGAAGCCGCACTTGGATGCGACATTGACCACGAGAACGGTCTTGCCGCGGTAGTCGGCGAATGTCGTCTCCGTGCCGTCGATGAGGGTGAGCGGGGCGTCGTACAGGGGGGAAGAAGAAGGCATAATCGCAGGCTATTAGCGAAGTCTCCGAGTCGGCTGGGGACGGCGGGAGAACCGCCGGGGGAGCTGGCGGCCCGCATGCGGTAGAATTGGGAGTTGACAGCGCGATTCAACGGCCATCCACAGCTGCGCTTTCACGCTCTGCGGTTCCACACACCCGGATGGCTTTCCACGGCTTCGCCCAGTCGAATGAGGCTCACGGCCTCGCGACCTGACGCGCGCATCACCTTCTGATTTGCATAACCCCGTCACCACGGCTGCCGGATAGACCCGGCGCCGGCTATGAGACCGGTTGCCCTGTGCGCGGTTTCGCCAAGAAATGAGTTTATTTAATTGACTAAGCACGAACTCGACCTGAACAGCCCGCCGTCCCTCATCAAGCGGGGACTGCGCATCGTCCCCCTCGGCGGCCTCGGCGAGATCGGTCGCAACATGACCGTCTTCGAACACAAGGGCAAGCTGCTCATCGTGGACTGCGGGGTGCTGTTCCCCGAGGAGACCCAGCCCGGCGTCAACGTGATCCTGCCCGACTTCTCCTACATCCGCAGCCGGATGCAGGACGTCGTCGCCGTGGTGCTGACCCACGGCCACGAGGACCACATCGGCGGCGTTCCGTACCTCCTCCGCGAGCGCGCGGACATCCCCGTCGTCGGCAGCGAGCTCACCCTCGCCTTCGTGAGCGCCAAGCTCGAAGAACACCGGATCACCCCCAAGCTCCAGCAGGTCAAGGAAGGCCAGCGTCGCAGCTTCGGCCCGTTCGACCTCGAATTCCTCGCGGTGAACCACTCCATCCCCGACGGACTCGCCGTCGCCATTCGCACCGAAGCCGGCCTCGTGCTCGCGACCGGTGACTTCAAGATGGACCAGTTCCCGCTCGACAACCGCCTCACCGACCTCCCCGGCTTCGCCCGTCTCGGTGAAGAGGGCGTCGACCTCTTCATGACGGACTCGACCAACGCCGAGGTTCCCGGCTTCACGATGACCGAGGAAGACATCCGCCCGGCCATCGACTCGGTGTTCCGCACCGCGCCGCGCCGTATCATCGTGTCGAGCTTCGCGAGCCACGTGCACCGCATCCAGCAGGTCATCGACGCGTCGGCCAGGCACAACCGCAAGGTCGCCTTCGTCGGCCGCTCGATGGTGCGCAACATGGCCATCGCGGAGAAACTCGGCTTCCTGCACGTGCCGAAGGGCCTCATCGTCGACGTCAAGGCGCTCGAGCGGATGAAGGACAGCCAGGTCACGATGATCTGCACCGGGTCGCAGGGCGAGCCGATGGCAGCCCTCTCCCGGATGGCGAACCGCGAACACACGATCAAGATCGGCGAGGGCGACACCGTCCTCCTCGCGAGCTCGCTCATTCCCGGCAACGAGAACTCGATCTACCGGGTCATCAACGGCCTCACCCGCTGGGGCGCCAATGTCGTGCACAAGGGCAACGCCAAGGTGCACGTCTCCGGCCACGCGAGCGCCGGCGAGCTCGTCTACTGCTACAACCTCGTCAAGCCCAAGAACGTCATGCCGATCCACGGCGAATGGCGCCACCTCAAGGCCAACGCCGAGCTCGCGATCCGCACGGGTGTCCCCGAGGCGCAGGTGCTCGTCGTCGAAGACGGCGTGGTCGTCGACCTCGTCGACGGCGTCGCCAAGATCGTCGGCCGCGTTCCGGCCGAGATCGTCCTCGTCGATGGCATGACCGTCGGCGGTGTCGCCTCCGAAGAGGCCCTCGCCGACCGCGTGCAGCTCTCCAACGACGGCGCGGTCACGATCCTCGGCATCCTCGACACCCGCACCGGCGCGCTCGTCGAACCGGTCGAGTTCATCGCCCGCGGCTTCGTGCAGGACAACGCCTGGATCCAGGGCGCGACGAAGTCCATCGACGACGCTCTCCGCGCGGCGAACAAGGTCAAGATCGTCGACGGGCCCGAGCTCGAAGAGATCTTCACCCAGAGTGTGACACGGTGGATGCAGCGTAAGTACCGCCGCATCCCGGTGATCACCTCCGTCGTCGTCGACGCCTAGCAGCCACTCCAAGGCGGATGCCGGTGGACCCGCGGGTCCGGCGGCATCCGCCTTCTTCGTACCACTCGTCCAGAAATGAAAGCCATAGTCGTACCATGACAATTTCGCCGCCCAGCAGGAAGAAGGGCCGTCGACTCCGCCGTCGTTCCATCGTCCTGATCGCAATGGGTGTCGTCGTGGCCGTCATCGCGACCGTCGTGACCGTCATCGCCGTGAACCTGCCCGACGACCTCGAGATCGGCCGGCTGTCGCAGAAGAGCAACCTCTATGCGACCACGAGCGCGGGAACCCCCTACCTCCTCGCGTCGTTCTACGACCAGAACCGCGTCGAGGTCGCCTTCGACGCGATCAGCCCGTTCGTGAAGGATGCCGCGACCTCGGGAGAGGATCCGGGCTTCTACGACCACGGGGGCGTCGACATCTGGGGCACCGTGACCGGCATCGTCTCGACCGTCTTCACCGGCACAGCCAGGGGCGGCTCCTCGATCACCCAGCAGTACGTGAAGAACGTGCTCGTGCAGAAGTGCGAAGCGCTCACCGACGAGACGGAACGCGCGGACTGCTACAACACGGCCACCGAGGCGAGCCCCGACCGGAAGCTCAAGGAGATGAGCCTCGCCATCGGCCTCGAGAAGAAGTACTCCAAGGACGAAATCCTGCGCCAGTACCTGAACATCACGGGCTTCGGCGGCTCCGTCTACGGAATCGAGGCCGCGGCGAGCTACTACTTCAACACCACGGCGGCCAACCTCACGTTGCCGCAGGCCGCGAGCCTCGTCGCGATCGTCAACAACCCGGTCAAATTCCAGCTCGACAAGCCGGACAGCGCGACAAACGGTGTGGCCAACGGTTATGCCGACAACAAGGACAGGCGCGATTACATCCTCGATGCGATGCTCGAGCACGGCAAGATCAGCCAGGCAGATCACGATGCAGCGATCAACGCCCCGATCGAACCGACCATCACCGAGCCGAGCACCGGGTGCCAGACAGCAGGCGGCAGCGCCTACTTCTGCGACCTCGTCATGCAAACGCTTCGCAACGACCCGGCATTCGGGGCGGATGCCGAGACACGGCTGGCCAACGTGCGACTCGGCGGGTACAACGTCTACACGACCCTAGACCTCGATCTGCAGTCCGCCGCCGAGACCACAATGAAGTCGAACGTGCCTGCGACGTATCCGGGCTGGGACGTCGGCGGGGTCATCACGAGTGTGGAGGTCGGAACCGGGCGAGTGCTCGACATGGCCCAGAACAAGGACTACAGCCAGGATCCTGCCGTGCAGGCGACCGGAGACAACTTCAGCGGCATCAACTACAACACCGACCTCGGCCAGGGCGGCTCCAACGGGTTCCAGACCGGGTCGACGTACAAGGTCTTCACCCTTGCCGAGTGGCTCAACGAAGGTCATTCCCTCTCCGAGTCCGTGAGTTCCCGGCCCCGGTCGAACTGGGGGACGTTCGAGGACAGTTGCAACGGGCCGCAAAGCTACGGGGCGGCATTCAACCCGAAGAACGATTCCTCGTCGGAGAACGGCTCGTACAGTTCGGCGTTGCAGTCGACCATCCAGTCGATCAACACGGGTTTCATCGGTATGGCCAAGGAACTCGACCTGTGCGGCATTCGCAAGACGGCCGAAGCATTCGGCGTGCACCGTGCCGACGGGAATGCGCTCGAGCAGGGCGCGGCATCCGTGCTCGGAACAAACGAGATCGCGCCCCTCACCATGGCGGCCGCCTATGCCGGGATCGCAAACGACGGCGTGACGTGCACGCCGATCCTGATCGACAGGATCACCGGGCCGGACGGTACGGAGATTCCCGCGCCGACGTCGAACTGCACCCAGTCCGTCAGCACGGACGTCGCCGCGGGGATGAGTTATGCGATGCAACGGGTCATGACGAGCGGAACGGCGGCGGCCTCCTACCGAGCCACCACGCCCCGGGTGCCGATGATCGGCAAGACCGGCACCACCGACGACAACAAGGACACCTGGATGAGCGGGGCCAGCACGAAGGTCGCCACCGTCGTCGGGGTTGTGAACGTGTCCGGCGACGGCCAGGACCAGCGGACGACGTACTTCGACAGCGGCCAGGCCGCGACCGCCCGGCACCGGATGTGGCCGGATGTCATGAGCGTCGCCAACGAGAAGTACGGCGGGGACAGCTTCACGGTGCCGCCGCGGAGCATGACCCGCTGATCCGGACTGTGTGGCTGATCACGACTGTGTGATAGGACGGAGGAGTCGGCTCATCACACAGGAGATGCCGGGGACAGTCGTTTGACGTGGCCGTTCGGGCGCTCCGGAAAGAACACGGAAATGACGTCACACACGATCGGCTACTTCGTCGGAAGCCTGTCCTCCACCTCCATCAATCGCACGCTCTCCCGGGCGCTGATCCGGCTCGCCCCGGAGAACCTGCACTTCACGGAAATCCCCATCCGGGACCTTCCCCTCTACAGCCAGGACTTCGACGCCGACTATCCACCGGAGGGGCGCGCCCTCAAAGCTGCCATCGAAGGCTCCGACGGGATCCTGATCGTTTCGCCCGAATACAACCGGTCGATACCGGGGGCCCTGAAGAATGCCATCGACTGGGGTTCGCGGCCCTGGGGGACCAACTCCTTCGCGCGGAAGCCCACCGGAATCATCGGCGCCTCCGTGGGTAATATCGGCACCGCCGTCATGCAGTCGAACATGCGCAGCGTGCTGAGCTTCCTCGATGCCCCCCAGTTGAACTCCCCGGAGGCGTACATCAAGTTCGATCCGACGGTCTTCACGGGCGACGGCGAAATTACCGATGCGGGCACCAGGGACTTTCTCCGGCACTACATGGATGAGTACGGTGCGTTCGTCCAGCGCGTCCTGGACGTCACCGCGCCGGGCCACATCGGAGACTTGCACGCGAGCTCGAAGAAGTGACGCGATAGCCGTCGGCCCCGGGCGCTAGCGCCTGTCAGAGAAGTTCTCCACAAAAATGCTCCTTGACCAGGTTGTCCACAGGTGATTCATGGGCGTGCGGATGCCGGTGGAATGTCGGTGGTCTTCCGTAGAGTGACCGGTATGACAGCTGAAGAACCCTCAGAAATTCGCTCGGAAAGCACGGCGGAGCCCCCGCCCGGGACCCCTCC
>NZ_JASJVF010000134.1:0-9290 GCF_035019805.1 Cryobacterium sp. 10I1 | reverse complement strand
CTGTAGCGGATGCTGATGACGGTTCCGGGGGCCACGGCCGTGAACGCGGGCCAGGCCAGGGTCTGCACTCCGCTCGCGGTGGTCACCGTCGGGTCGCCGAGGGGCCCGGCCGCGCCGCTCCCGATCGAGACCGTGCCTGAACCGGCGAGGTACACCCAGTTCGCGGGAAGGACATCCGTCGGGGTGACGGTCGCCGCGGTGCCCGCTCCGGTGTTCGTGAGCGTCAGCGTCCAGCCGAACGGGGTGTTCACGTATGCGGTCGCACCGTTGGTCGCGGTCTTGGCGAGGTCAATGTGCGGGAAGCGCGGGGTGACCGCCGCCGTCGCCGTCGGCGGGTTGGCCGTGTAGACCCGGCCGCCGGCCGCCAGGGAGGCGTAGCTCGTCACGCTCACGCTGTTCACGATCGCGCTGCCGGTGAGGCTCGGTGACGCGGCCAGCCTGGCGTCGAAGGTCAGGGTGACGGACGCGTTCTTGGCGATGGTCGGCATCGTCCAGGTGATGGTCGTGCCGGAGAGCACACCATTGCCGGAGATATTCGTCACGCTCGCAGGGTCGATCCCGGCGGGAAGGGTGTCGACGATGGTCACGGCGAACGCGTCGGACGTCGTTGCTGTGTTCGCGTTGGTCGCGGTGACGGTGTACGTGAAGGCCTGGCCGGGTTCCGGAGTGGCGTTGGAGACGGTCTTGGCGATTCTGAGCACCGGTTCGAGCACGGTGACGCCCGCGGATCCGGCCGGGCCGGTGCGGTCGAAGCCCGCTGCGGCATTGGCCGGATCGGACTTGGCCGTGTCGTTCCAGCGCGGAGCGGCCGTGTTGGTCAGCAACGTTCCCGCGGTGTTGGCGGGCGCCGTGGTGACGGTGCCGGTGACCGAGACGGTGACGGTGCGGTCCTCGGTCGCAGCGACGACGTCCCCGAGGAGCCAGCCGATCTTCTGGCCGGACGGGGCGAGGGTGAAACCGGGGCCCTTGGGCAGCGTGGCGATGCAGTCGACGGCGGTGGCGGTGCGGCAGGCGACCGTGGCGGAGCCTGCGGTCGCGGTCACGCCGGCTGGCAGGGTGTCGATGATGGATGCGTTGTAGAAGTTGACGTTCTTGGGCAGGGTGACGGTGATCGTGTATGCGACCGCGCCGCCGACCGCAACGGCATTCGGGGTGGCCGTCTTGACCGTCGTGGCGCCTTCGACCGTGACGACGGCCGACGCGGCGGCAGAGACGACGCGCTCGACGGCGGCGTTGTTCGCCCCGTTGCTGCTCAGGGTCGAGCCGGTAACGCTCGCCGTGTTGGTGTACGTGACGAGCCCGGCGGAGTTGGGTGCGACCCGTGCCGAATAGGTGAGCACGGTGGTGGCGGGGGCCAGGAGTGCACCGGTGCCGGGGAGCACCCAGCCGAGCCTGGTGGTTCCGGTGGCGCACCCGTTGGTGCCGTCCCCGGGCACGCTCGTCGTCGTCGGCGAAGCGGCAGGGGAGAGGAAGGCCGTCAGGGTCAGTCCCGCGGGCAGGCAGTCGACGACGATGGAGTCGTAGGCTGCGGGGCGGCCGGCGGTGTTGCCGGCCGTGAGAGTGAAGGTCACGATGTCATTGCCCTGGGCGGTGGGCTTGTCGACGATCTTGGCGAGGGTCGGCAGTGGGGTCACGACCGTGATGGCCTTGGCCGCCGTGCGCGGGGTCACCGCGGTCCCGCCGAGGGTGGCGTTGCTCGCGAAGGTCGCGGTGTTGGTGAGCGTTCCGGAGGCCAGACCGACGCCGACGAGCACGCCGGGCAGCGTCACCGTGAAGACCTGGTCCACGGCGGCGGTGTTGTCGAAGGTTGCAGGGAAGGTCAGGGCGCCGTTCGTCGGGTCGAATGAGCCGCCGGCCGGCACGCTCGACACTGTCGCGACGGTTCCGACCGGAATGGTCAGTCCGGCCGGGAGCGCGTCGGAGAGCTTTCCGTTGTACACGGTCGTATGAGCAGGAACCGTGACGGAGAAGGTGTAGTCGACGAGCTCCCCCGCGACGGCCTGGTTGGCGGTGTTGCCGGTCGCCACGATCCGGGACACGCCCGTCTTGGCCACGGCGGCGTCGGCGAGGCGGATCTGCGCGGTGGTGTTGGCCGGGAGCGCATTCCCGTCGGTGTCATGGGCAGGGTTCAACGAGCCCTTCGGGAAGTAGACCGTGTCGCCGCCCGCGGTGTTCGGCGAGGTGAAGGCGACAACGGATGCCGTATTCGGGAACACCGTCGACACGCTCACGCCGGTGGGAACCGTCACCGCATAGCTGAGCCGGGTGGCTGCCGCTCCTGGGGCGAGTGGACCCGGAACGGTCCAGACGATGACGCTGCGAGAGTTCGCCGGCACAGCATTTGTGGTCGGGTAGCCGGCATCACCGGGATTCAGACAGCTGCCGGCGGGCGTGATCGACGCGACGATCCACGTGGTGCAGGTGTAACCGGCGGGGAGGGCGTCCCAGACCTGTACGGCAGAGACCGGCACATCGGTGCCTGCGGCGGCCGTTCCGGTGTTCGCGACGTCGAGGGCGTACGTCACGACGTCGCCCTCTTTGACCTTGACGTCTGTTGCCGGCGCGGCCGGGGCTGCACCGTTGACGGCGGAGATCTTCTTGGCGAGGGAGACGGTGGGGGCAGGGGCGATCGCGTAGTCGACCTGGTCACGGAGTGCGAGCACGGCCCCTGCCGTGGATTCCTGGCGGTACTTCATCAGGTTCGCGGTGATGTCGACGACGGCGGTCGGCGACGTCGACGTGACGATGGCGCTCACGAAGAGGGTCAGGGTTGCGCCCTTGGCGACGTAGAGGTCGGTCGATCCGTTGTCCGGCGTGCCGAGGTTCCAGGCGGCGGGCAGGGTGCCTGCCGGGGTTGCCGACTCTGTGCCGGTTGCGGGGGTCACGGCGACGGTGCTTCCTGACGCGGGCGCGAAGCCGTCGAAGCTCGTTCCGACCGGGGTGAAGTCGGTGATGCGGGCGTTGCGGGTGCGGGTTGAGCTTGCGAACGCCACGGTCAGCTGGAAGCAGACCTTGTCGCCGAGGTGGTAGGTCGGCACCTGGGTGTCTGTGTAGTTGGGCGCGTTGACCGCGGCGGCGCAGTCAACGGCGGTGCCACCGGCGGCCGGGCGGGGAAGCACCTTCTTGGTGATGGTCGGGCTGGATGACGCGAGGCCGGCCGACGAGTCGTCTGTGACCGGCGTGCTGCCGAGGCCGGCGGTGACGTCGGTTGTCGTGCCGGTGATCCCGACGGTGTTGAGGAAGCTGTCTCCCGCGACGGTCGGCCCGCTTTGGCTGTCTCCGGCGTAGGTCGAAGACATCAGGGCGTCGTAGCCGATCGTGCGACTCGTGTTCACCGGGAGGCTCGTCGGGTTCGGCGTGAGCACGACCGTGAAACTGCCGTCGGCGTTGGCGACGACGCTGTTGACGGTGGCGCCCGTCACCGTGCCGCCTCCGGTGCAGCCGGCCGGCAGCTGACCGGCCCGCGGACCGGTCACCAGGACGGAAGCGGGCATGATCGGGCAGAGCCCGTTGGGAACGACGTCGGTGATCGTCATCGCGGAATCGGTGGTGTACTCACTCGATCGAAGCAGCAGGGTGAAGTGCGCGATGCCGTCGGCCACGAAGTCCGAGGAGTCCACGGATTTGACGATCGACAGGTCCATGGCCTTGACGGTCACGGAGTCGCTCGAGGTTGCGGCAGCATCCGCGGGAGTGGCGACGGGGCCGGTGTATGTGCCGGTGGCGACTGCGGTGTTCGTGAGGCCCTGGCCGGCGGCGGCTGGCGCCTCCTGGCGAGTCGATGCCCCGGTGTTGTTGTCCAGGTTGGCCGCCTGCAGGCGCGCGGCGGCGTTGGGCACCTGGCCGGCGGGCCACATCGTGTTGGCCTTCAGCGGGATCGCGGCCGAATAGGTGATGGTGCGGGTGGACCCGGCCGTGAGGGTGCCGAGGTTCCAGGTGACCTTCGTGAAGACCTGGCCGAGGAAGCCTGCTCGGTCGTTGACCGTTTCGACGAGCGCGGGAGTCGCGCAGGAGGGACCGCCGGTGGAGGAGCCGAGCGGGCCGCTGCCCGGGTACTCCTCTGTGCCTGCCGCACTGTTGTCAACACTGCCGCAACCGAGGAATTCGAGGCCGGCCGGGAGGTAGTCGACGAGCACGACGCCGGTCGTGGCGGCGACCCCGGTGTTCTTGGTGGTGATTGTGTAGACGGTGGCCTGGTCCTGTGCGCCGCGCATGAGTTCATGCTCGGGGCTCGGTTCGGTCTTGGTGACCTTGAGGGCGGCGACCTTCGTGGAAACGGGAGTGACGGCATCCGTGAATGCGAAGCTGCCTGCGACGACGACGCCGGTTGTCGGCGTGAACTTGGCGAGCAGTCGAGGGTCGGTCTGACCGTAGACGGCGGCATTGCCGGGGATGGGAGATCCGACCAGGAAGACGGAGGGGTCTGGCGTGATCCCGAAGGTGAGGCCGGTGGTGCTTCCGTGCACGAGGTCGGCGATGTTCGGCCAGATCAGCACCTGGTGGGTGACCGCCGGCGGCCCCACGACGTCGGTGATCGTCACGATCGTCGGGTCAGGGAGGGCCGGGCCGCTTGCCCCTGCCGTACTGCCGGGGACATAGCTCGCTCCGGCGGGCAGCTGGTACCGGAATGCGAGGTTGTAGTAGTCCGTTGTGCCGCCGGCAGGAGCCGTCGCGGTGAGACTCACGGTCGCGTTTTCGCCCGCGAGGATGGTCGGCGTGCTGCTGGCCGTGAGGGTGACGATCCCGGCAGCGGTCGCCGGGGCGACAATGGCGCCGACGGTCAGGCCGACGGCGACGAGCAGGCCGGCCAGGACGCTGGCCGTGATCCGCATGTGCGCCCGGGCCGGGGCGAGGAAACCGTGGTCGAAGAGGATCTGACGCTTTTTGTGGCGCGGCACGATGGCAGGGCGGAAAAGCGGCATGACGGGTACTCCAGGGTAAGCAATGCGAGCAGCGATGTTTCGGCGTACGCGGGGCATTTCGGGTGCCCGGGTACGCAGAAGCGTCCCTGTTGAGTACGTTTCCTAGAAGCTACCGGTTGCGCATCGCGCCGGTCAATCCCTCGGACGACCCCAGTGCGCGGCGGAGCTCACCCCAGAACGGGGCGGCACCGGTTCCGGCTCCGGCTCCGGCTCCGTGAGCGGGCTACTTGAAGCGGTGCTGAAGCACCCAGTCGTGCATTGCGACGGCGGCGGCAGCTGAGGCGTTGATCGAGCGCGTCGATCCGAACTGGCTGATCTCGAGCACGGCATCCGCCGCGGCGATCGCCTCGTCGGAGAGGCCGGGGCCTTCCTGGCCGAACAGGAGCACGCAGCGCTCCGGGATCGCGAAGGTTTCGATCAGCACGCTGCCGGGCACGTTGTCGATCGCGATGATCGGCAGGCCTTCGTTCGCCGCCCAGAGCACGAACGTGGCGACATCCGCGTGATGCAGCACGTGCTGGTACCGGTCGGTGACCATGGCACCGCGCTTGTTCCAGCGCTTGCGCCCGATAATGTGCACGGTGTCCGCGCCGAAGGCGTTGGCGCTGCGCACGATCGAGCCGATGTTCATGTCATGCTGCCAGTTCTCGATCGCGACGTGGAAGGGGTGGCGCTTCTCATCGAGATCGGCGACGATCGCGGCCATCGACCAGTACCGGTACCGGTCGATCACGTTGCGGGTGTCACCGTGCTCGAGGAGCTCGGGGTCGTAGAACGCCTCCTCCGGCAACTCGCCCTGCCACGGCCCGACCCCGTTCGTCGACAGCTCCACGGTCGGTACGGAAGCGGGGAGCAGCGGTTCAGTCACCGCTCCACCGTATCCCGCGCAGCGCCTGCCCCCGCCCCGCGCGCGTGCTCGTGCCCAGGGCAGGGCGAGCGCGCGTATAATTTCGGTATGCCTAAAAATGCTGGCGGCACGGTAGCGGATGCGGCGCGGACGCCGGCAGCACCCGCCCGGCTGGCGATGTTGCTCGGTCCCGCCATGGTCGCCGGCGTTGCCTACCTGGATCCGGGCAACGTGGCGAGCAATATGACCGCGGGCGCCCGGTTCGGGTACCTGCTGGTCTGGGTGGTGCTCTCGGGCAACCTGATGGCGTGGCTGATCCAGTACCTCTCCGCGAAGCTCGGGATCGTGACCGGGCAGAGCCTGCCGGAGATCCTCGGCAGCCGGTTCAAGCATCCGTTTCTGCGGCGGTTGTACTGGCTGCAGGCGGAGCTCGTCGCGATGGCGACCGACCTCGCGGAGATCATCGGCGGTGCGGTTGCGCTCTACCTGCTGTTCGGGCTGCCGCTGCTGCTCGGTGGCGTGATCACGGGCACGGTCTCGATGCTCGTGCTGACCGCGCAGGCCCGGCGTGGGGCACAGAGCTTCGAGCGGGTCATCGTCGCAATGCTGTGCGTGATCACGATCGGGTTCACCGCCGGGGTGTTCTTCGCCCCGCCGGACCCTGCGAGCGTGCTCGCCGGCCTCGTGCCGCGGTTCGAGGGCAGCAACTCGGTGCTGCTCGCGGCGTCGATCCTCGGTGCGACGATCATGCCGCACGCGATCTACGCGCACTCCGCCCTCGCCCGCGACCGGTTTCCCGGTGCCCACGACCGGCCGACCACGCACCGCCTGCTCTGGGCCACCCGCTGGGATGTGACCCTCGCGATGATCCTCGCCGGCACCGTCAACGTGGCCCTGCTCGTCGTCGCCGCCTCTGCGCTGCAGGGCATTCCGGGAACCGACTCGCTTCCGGGCGCGTATGACGCCCTGAAGTCGAGCCTCGGGCCGATCGTCGCGACGGTGTTCGCGATCGGCCTGCTCGCATCCGGGCTCGCCTCGACCTCCGTCGGCGCGTACGCCGGTGCCGAGATCATGCACGGGCTGCTGCAGCTGCGATTGCCGCTGCTCGTCCGTCGCCTCGTCACGCTGATCCCGGCGCTCATCATCCTCGGCCTCGGCCTCAACCCGACCGAGGCCCTCGTGCTGAGCCAGGTCGCGCTCTCCTTCGGGATCCCGTTCGCGCTGATCCCGCTGGTTTGGCTGACCTCGCGGCGGAGCCTGCTCGGCGAATACACCAACCGCTGGTTCACGACGCTGGCCGGGATCATCACCGCCATCCTGCTGGTCACGCTCAACGTCGTCCTGCTCGTGCTGATCTTCACCGGAGCATAGGGAGCGGCTCATGAAACACAACGGCACGAGCACCCCGGCGTCTGAGGACTACCTCAAGACCATCTATGCGCACACCGAGTGGCAGCCGGAACCGATCACCCCGTCGGCTCTTGCAGCCCGGCTCGGGATCGCTCCCTCCTCGGTCACGGAGATGGTGAAGAAGCTCGCGGCCGCCGGCCTCATCACGCACGTGCCGTACGGGCCTCTCTCCCTCACCCCCGTCGGGCTGCTGCGCGCGAGCGCGGTCGTGCGACGGCACCGCCTCATCGAGACCTGGCTCGTGCGCGAGATGGGCTACGACTGGGATGAGGTGCACGACGAGGCCGAGATCCTCGAACACTCCCTCTCGGACCGGCTGCTCGACGCCATCGACGAACGCCTCGGCCGGCCGGCGGTCGACCCGCATGGCGACGCGATCCCCGCGGCTGACGGCTCCGTCACCGCGCGCGCCGGGCTCGTCGCGGCCGAAGCCGGCCCCGGCCTCGTCGGCGTCGTCCTGCGGATCAGCGACCGGGATCCCGTCGTGCTCCGAGGCCTCGCACGCGACGGCATCGGGCCGGGAACCGTGCTCGCGCTGCTGGGACCGGGCGTCGTGCGACTGCTGAACGGCAGCATCCGCCACCTGACCGATGCGGAGGCCGCGTCGATCTGGCTCGATGCGGAGCCCACCGACGAGCCCCGCGCGGAATCGAAGCGATGACACCGACCAAACCCCGGAACGCTACTCTGGAGGGGAACCCGAGGAGCGCCGAATGACACGCCGTGACGAGATCGAATGCTGGCTCACCGACATGGACGGGGTGCTGGTCCACGAGAACAGCCCGCTGCCCGGGGCCGCCGAGCTTCTGCAGCAATGGAGCGACGCGGGAACGCCGTTCCTCGTGCTGACCAACAACTCCATCTTCACGCCGCGTGACCTGAGCGCCCGGCTGCGCGCCTCAGGACTCAACGTGCCAGAGGAGCGCATCTGGACCTCGGCCCTCGCGACCGCCGACTTCCTGAAGAGCCAGATGCCCGGCGGAACGGCCTTCGTGATCGGAGAGGTCGGCCTGACGACGGCCCTGCACGAGGCCGGGTTCATCATGACGGAGACGAACCCCGACTACGTCGTCGTGGGCGAGACCCGCAACTACTCCTTCGAGGCCATCACCAAGGCCATCCGCCTGCTGCTCGCCGGTGCGCGCTTCATCGCGACGAACCCGGATGCGACAGGGCCGAGCGCGGACGGCCCGATGCCCGCGACGGGCGCCATCGCCGCTCTCATCTCGAAGGCGACCGGCATGGAGCCGTATGTCGTCGGCAAGCCGAACCCGATGATGTTCCGCTCGGCGATGAACAAGATCGGCGCGCACTCGGAGAACACCGCGATGATCGGCGACCGGATGGACACCGACATCGTCGCCGGTATCGAGGCCGGCTTGTACACGCTGCTCGTGATGACCGGGATCAGCGACGAGGCCGAGGTCAGCCGTTACCCGTTCCGCCCGGACGAGATCATCTCCGGCGTCGACAAGCTCGTGTCCCTCGAACCCGTCGAGTCCGACGAGATCTAGCCCACCCCGCGTCACCCCGCGTCGCCCATCCGGTTGGCGCGTTCCGAATTCAGGAGTTGAGCGCGTCCCCACCCGAACAGGGCGGATGCGCGGCACTCGTCTGGGGCCCTGCCTCGGCTCGCAGGGCTCGACTCCTGGATTCGGCACAGCGACGAACGAGGAGCCGGGAGTTCCTGCGGCTAAGCGGTCGGGCCGGGGCCGGCGAGGCTCCCGGTGATGCCGTCGCCGGAGGACCGGCTCACGAAGCAGAAGTACTGGTGCGGGGCATCCGCCCACTGTGCAGCAGTGATCGGGTAGCTGCCCTGAACCTGCACATCGGGATACGCCGCCGCAGCGGTGAGGTCGATCACGCCGGGCGCGCTGCAGAGCAGGTTGATCTGCGCAGCAAGCGCCGCCTCGCCGGGGAACGGAGTCGTCGCGTCCCCGGGGAACAGACCGCGATAGACGAGCTGCGCCTGGTGCGGGGCCGCGCAGTCGGCGACCGTGAAGGTCTCCTCCCACGGGGAGACGTAGGGCTGCAGGCATTCGCCGCCGAACAGGGTCTGCCAGGCGTGCACGCCGACCGGCTGCGCAGCGGCGTGGAGCACACCCACTTCG
>NZ_JASJVF010000133.1:0-9312 GCF_035019805.1 Cryobacterium sp. 10I1 | reverse complement strand
ATCACGATCAGGGTCGCCCCGGAGGCGTCGAGGGTGCGGCGCACGGCGTCGCGCACCTCGATGACACCCTCCGGGTCGAGGTTCGCAGTCGGCTCGTCGAGCAGGAGCAGGCCCGGCCGCATCGCGAGGACGCCCGCCAGTGCGAGGCGTTGTTTCTGGCCGCCGCTGAGCGCGGAGGTCGGGTGGTCGAGCGGGAGCCGCAGGCCGACCGAGTCGAGGGCGGCACCGACCCTGCGCCAGATCTCGTCGCGCGGCACGGCGAGATTCTCGCAGCCGAAGGCGACGTCGTCGCCGACCCTCGCGAGCACGACCTGGGAATCCGGGTCCTGCAGCACGAGACCGACCCGGCCGCGGGCATGCGCGCCCGCGACCGGGCGTACGGAATCGGGATCCAGGGGCATCCGCTACGCGGTGGCTCGCTGGGCCGCCCGGCCCGAACTGTCCCGGCCTGCGGCGAAGCGGCTCAGGGCTCCTGAGCGCACGAGGCCGCGCAGGACGAGCCAGGAGACAAGCCCGCCGAGGAGCACGCCGGAGATCACGGCAGAGACGAAGTAGGTCACCTTGATCGCGTCGTCGACGGCTGCGTAGCTGTTCAGCACGTCGAGGATTCCGACCGCAACGCCGGCGCCGGCGCCGGCGAGGAGTGCGGTGCCGAGCTTCCAGCTCGAGTAGAGGAACAGGGCGAAGACGATCTCCGCGCCGAGGCCCTCGACGACGCCCCAGATCAGGGTCGAGAAACCCCACTGGGTGCCGATGAGCATCGAGACGACGGCTGCGACGACCTCGGTGTAGACGGCGGCGCCGGGCTTCCGCACGACGAGTCCGCCGAGCACGGCTGCGAAGAGCCAGCCGCCGGCGAGGAGGCCCTCGAGGCCGGGCGTGAAAGCCAGGACGGTGCTGAGCGGCGTCCAGGCCAGGCCCCACGCCCAGAAGATGACGCCGCTCGCGACGCCGATCACGCTGGCGACGACGATGTCGACGACCCGCCAGCGGTAGTTGCGAACCCGGGCTGCGGGTGTGGTGGTTGTTGAATGCATGATGTCGCGCCCTTTCAATGGCAATTGAGGGCACGGGTATGAGTGTTTCTGCCTCCCTGCGCTGGCATGATCCAGATCAGGTTTGACGGTCGAAGCTTAGGAAGCTTCCTCTCAGCCCGGTTGACCGGACTCCCGTGTTCGATTCCGAGTATAGACCGCACCGGCTTCCCGCCGCGGGCAGGGGCGCGGCGAGGGCCCCGTGTACAGTGAAAGCAGGTGTGCCGGGAAGTCTGGTCGGCGTCCGCTCATCGAGCCCGAAACCAGAGGATCCACCCATGACCCCACCCACGAATCCGCCGATGACTCCACCAGGAAGCGCCCCCTCCCCTCGCAATCCTCGGGGAATCGGCGCGGTCTTCCGGCGCAGCAGCTATCCGGAATACGTGCGGATCAGTCAGATCCTCCGTCGTGAGACGGTCGGCGGGGCACTCCTCCTCGTAGCGACCGTCATCGCCCTGGTCCTCGCGAACTCGCCGGCCTCCGGCCTCTACTTCGCCGTACGCGACTTCCAGTTCGGTTACGAGCCCTGGCACCTCCAGCTCAGCGTCGGGGCCTGGGCGGCCGACGGGCTGCTCGCGATCTTCTTCTTCCTCGCCGGCCTGGAGCTCAAACGCGAATTCGTCGCCGGGGACCTGCGCACCCTCGACCGCGCTGTCGTTCCCGTTGCCGCGGCCGTCGGTGGCGTGCTGACCCCCGCGCTCTTCTTCACGCTCGTGAACCTCGGCGGTGGCGCGGAAGCGCTGCGCGGCTGGGCCGTACCGACCGCGACGGACATCGCCTTCGCCGTCGCCGTGCTCGCCGTGATCGGCTCGCACCTGCCGAGCGCCCTCCGGGTGTTCCTGCTGACCCTCGCCGTCGTCGACGACCTGCTGGCGATCACGATCATCGCGTTCTTCTACACGAGCGACCTCCAGCCGCTCCTGCTTGCGGCCGCCGTGGTGCCGCTCGCCGTTTTCGCATTCCTCGCGCACCGATACTCGTACCATTTCGGGACGCAACCGTGGCTGGCGTGGCTCGTTCTCGTGCCGCTCGGCGTGCTGACCTGGGTTCTGGTTCATGCGTCCGGCATCCACGCCACCGTTGCCGGCGTGCTGCTCGGTTTCGCGGTGCCCGTGCTCCGCAGTCGTCGTGGTGGCGGACCAGACGCGGGAGCGGGGCTCGCCCAGACCCTCGAGCACCGGATCCGGCCGTTGTCGGCGGGATTCGCCGTCCCGGTTTTCGCCTTCTTCTCCGCGGGTGTCGCGATCGGCGGGCCCGCCGGTCTCGCGGCAGCGCTGAGCGACCCCGTCGCGATCGGGATCATCGTCGCGCTCGTCCTCGGCAAGCCGGTCGGCATCCTCGGCGCCACCTGGCTCGTGACCCGCACGACGAAGGCATCGCTCGACCCCGACCTCGCCTGGGTCGACGTGATCGGCGTCGCGATGCTCGCCGGGGTGGGCTTCACGGTGTCGTTGCTGATCAGCGAGCTCGGCTTCGGGCACGGCACGATCGAGGACGACCACGCCAAGGTCGCCATCCTCACGGCGTCCCTGCTCGCGGCTCTCCTCGCCGCCGTCGTGCTGCGCAGCCGCAACCGGCACTACCGGGAGATCGACCTCAAGGAGAAGACGGACGCGGACAACGACGGGGTCCCGGACGCCTTCGAGTAGGGGCTACTTCTTGAGTGCCCGGATCACGTGACTGAGCGTCTTGCCGACGACCCAGACGAAGGGGATACCGACGGCGAGCAGCGAGATGACGTTGGGTTCGAAGCGAACGGTGCCCTGGGACTTCACGTAGGCGCCCACCGGGATGGAGACTCCGCCACCGCCGCCGCCGGCGCCGTGTCCGGGGCTGCCGAAGCCACCCGTGCCGGTTCCTTCGGTCGATTCACCTTCGCCGCCGCCGAAACCGTAGTACACGAGCGCGACGGGAACGATCGTGATCCCGTCGACGAGGACGGGGTCACCGTATGCCGACCGCACGCCGGCGGAGCGGGAGATTTCTGCGAGCTTTTCGGGGAGGCTAGTCATCTCTTCACGATACTCCGCCGCGCTCCGCAACGCCCGGCATCAGGGATTCGCGTCGCCGCGTTCTCCCGCACGGGGGTTCGGCTTGGTGGCGTCGAGGCCCACCGGGCGGGCCTGGCTCGGCCCGAGCAGTGAGGCGGGCCGCACCGAACCGCGACCGAAGCGCGCGGTGACGGAGTCCACCGCGAGTTCGGCGCCACGCCAGTCGTCGTCGGGGTCCCAGAGGCCGAGGCCCGCCCCATCGCCGTCGCCCAGCTGCTCCACCCGCACTCCGATCAGTCGCACCCGGATGCCGCGGGCCGCGAGCACGTCGAAGCTCGCCGCGGCTTCCTCGTAGATGCGGCGGCCCACGTTCGTCGCCTCGGCGAGGGTGCGCGAGCGGGTCACGGTGCTGAAGTCGGTGTACCGGAGTTTCAGGACCACGCAGCGCCCGACGAGGCCGGCGCGCCGGAGGGAAACCGCCACCGCGTCGGACTGGCGGAGGAGCTCGCTGCGCAACCGGGCGACATCCGTCACGTCGTGTTCGAAGGTGATCTCGTGGCCGACGCTCTTCTCCTCGCGTTCGAGGGTCACTCCGCGCGGGTCTCTCCCCCACGCGAGCTCGTGCAACTTGCGGCCGGAGGCCTCGCCGATGGACTTCTGCAGCACAGGCAGCGGCGTGGCGGCGAGGTCGCCGATCGTGCGGAGGCCGAGCCCGAGGAGCGACTTCTCGGTCATGGCGCCGACGCCCCAGAGTGAGCCGACAGGCAACGGATGCAGGAACGCGAGGGTGTCCTCAGCCGGTACCACGAGCAGGCCGTTGGGTTTCGCCCTGCTCGACGCCATCTTGGCGACGAACTTCGTCGACGCGGCACCGACGGAACAGGTGAGCCCGGTCTCGTTCTGGACCCGCTCGCGGATCAGCGCCGCGATCACGGCGGGCGAGCCATGCAGGCGGCGGGCCCCGGAGACGTCGAGGAAGGCTTCGTCGATGCTGAGCGGCTCGACGAGCGGGGTCATGTCCGTGAAGATGCCCATCACCTGCTCGGAGAAATCCCGGTACCGGCTCATGTGCGGTTCGAGGACGACCGCCGCCGGGCAGCGCCGCAGGGCGAGCGCCATCGGCATGGCCGAGTTCACGCCGTAGCGCCGGGCGACGTAGTTGGCGGCGGTCACGACGGAGCGGCCGGAGCGGTGGCCGACGATGACGGGTTTATCGACGAGTTCCGGGTGGTCGAGCAGCTCGACGGACGCGAAGAACGCATCCATGTCGATGTGAAGCAGGGTCGCGGAGGAGTCGTCGACGCTTGCCGCCGAGACCGTGCGGTCGCTTCCGTCCTGCCTGCTCACCCTGAGACCCTAACCCACACCGCCGACCGTGCGGGCAGACGTGTTCCACGGGTAGCGTGCGAGGCGGAATGCACCGGCGACCGCAGGGGTTGCATCGTGCAACGAAAGGAGCCTTCATGGAATCGAACTGGATCGCACTTCAGCAGCAGGCCCACCAGGAGTTCAGCGCCCGGCTCGCGCACGTCACCAGCTGGGACGCACCGACCCCCGACTCGGACTGGACCGTCCGCGACCTCGTGCGCCATGTCGTCCGCGGCCAGCAGAGTGTACCGCGGCTCCTCGCCGGACGGTCGGTCATCGAGGCTCGCCTCACCCGCGCCCCGCTCGGCTCCGACCTGCAGGCGGAATGGGACACCTACTCCGCCCTCGCGACCGCCGCCTGGTCGGAGGCCCCGGCGGATGCTCCCGTCCGGCTGGCGTCCGAAACCGTCACCGCCGCGGAGTACCTGCGGGAACAGGTCGCGGAGGTCACCATCCACACCTGGGATCTCGCCAGGGCCGTCTCCGCCGACGAGTCCCTCGACGACGAGCTCGTCGCCGCCGTCTGGACGGTCTTCGAGCCCCAGAAGGACGCCCTCGAAGCAAGCGGCCTCTTCGCTCCCCCGGTTCCCCTCCCCGACGACGCGCCGCTGCAGTCCCGCCTCCTCGCGCTCACCGGGCGCGACGCGCGCTGAACCGAGTGGGCCTCAGGGGGTGACTTTCTCGGCCCCCGCGAGGCGCTGTGCCACGTAGATCGGCACGATCGAGACCAGCACGAGGACAACCGCGATGACGTTGACGATCGGGGCCTGATTCGGCCGGAACAGGTTGTCGAGGATCCAGATCGGCAGGGTCTTCACGCTCGACCCCGCCGTGAACGTCGTCACGATGATCTCGTCGAAGCTCAGCGCGAAAGCGAGAAGTCCCCCCGCGAAAAGTGCAGAACGCAGCTGCGGGAAGGTCACGAGTCGGAAGGTGGTCCACAGCCCCGCTCCGAGATCGGCGGACGCCTCCTCGAAGTTCATGCCGACGCGGCGGAGACGCGCGATGACATTGTTGAACACCGTGACGATGCAGAAGGTCGCGTGCGCGATGATCACGGTCGCGATCGACAGCTGAATGCCCATGATCGTGCGGAACGCATTGTTGAGCGCAATGCCCGTGATGATCCCGGGGAGCGCGATCGGCAGGATCACGAGGAGGCTCACGGCGTCGCGGCCGAAGAACGCGAACCGCTGCAGGGCGAGCGAGATCAGGGTGCCGAGGACGAGGGAGACCAGGGTCGCCACGATCGCGATCTGCACGCTCGTCCCGATCGCGTTGAGGGCGCCCTCATTGTGGAACGCCTTCACCCACCACTCGAAGGTCAGGCCGGGCGGTGGCCAGGTCAGGTTCGTGCTCGTGCTGAAGGAGTTGATCAGCACGACGATGAGCGGCAGGTAGATCACCGCGAGAATGATCCCGGTGAGGACGGCGAGGACGATCCGTGCCGGTCTGCTGAGGCGCATCTCTCCCCTTACAGGTTGTCCAGGGCGCCGGTGCGGCGCACGGCGGCGAGGTATCCGAAAATGATCACGATCGGGATGAGGGCGATCGCCGCCGCGAGGGGCAGGTTGTTCGCCGCGCCGACGTTCGTGTAGACGAGGTTCCCGAGCATCTGGTTGGCCCCGCCGACGATGTTGACCGTGATGTAGTCGCCGAGGGTGAGCGAGAAGCTGAAGATCGAACCGGCGATGATCGCCGGCCAGATCATCGGCAGCACGATGAGCCGAAGGGTGGATCCGGTCCGGCCCCCGAGGTCGCCTGAGGCCTCGAGCAGGGAGTCCGGCACGCGTTCCAGTCCGGCGTAGATCGGCAGGATCACGTACGGCAGCCAGAGGTAAGCGAGGGTGATGACCGTTGCCGGCAGCCCGTATCCCGGGGTCTGGCCGCCGAAGGGCGCGACCAGCCAGTCGACGATGCCGTCGCTCGACAGCACGGAGCGCCACGCATACGCCTTGACCAGGTAGCTCGCCCAGAGCGGCATCAGCACGGCGATCACGAGCACCCGCTGCCACCTGGTGCTCGCGACCTTGGCCATGTAGAACGCGATCGGCAGGGCGACCAGGATGTCGACGACGGTCACGACCACGGCGATGCCGAGGGTGCGCAGGGTCACCGTCTGGTACAGCGAGCCGGTCAGCACGGTGACGATGTTGTCGAGCGTCCAGGTCTGCGTGATGGTTCCCGTGAACGTGTCCACCGTCCACAGGGCCGTGATCAGCAGCGCCGCGAGGGCCACGATGTACACCAGCCCGAGCCAGAACAGCGGAGCCGAGAGCAGCAGGGAGAGTCGGAGCCGAGGGTGCCGGCTCAGGAAGACCGAGATCCGGCGGGCCCCGGTGTCGCGGGGCACCGGAACGGGCCCGCCGGAATCGGCCTGGAGCATCAGCCCTTGATCTCCTGCCACGCGGTCGTCCAGGCCGCGTAGTCGGTGCAGGTCACGTCGGTCCTGCCGTCGACGCATTTGGCGATCGGCGTCGTCCAGTACCAGATCTTCGACGCGTAGTCGGCGTCTCCGGCGTGATAGGTCGCGCACTGGTTGGGGTCCGTCATGAACTCGCAGGCCTTCTGGTTGGACGGGGCCTCTCCGAAGTACTCGGTCGCTTGCGCGTTCGCCTTCGGGCTCGCGATGTAGTTGAGCCAGACGTACGCGCAGTTGGGGTGCGCCGCTTTCGAGGCGATCATCCAGGTGTCAGACCAGCCGGTGACTCCTTCCGACGGAACTGTGACCTCGGCGGCGGTCCCGGCGGCGAGCGAGTTGCGGATCACCTTCCAGGTGGTTCCGACGACCGTGTCCCCGGTCTCGAAGGACTGCACCGACTTGAGGTAGTCGGACCAGTACTCTCCGATATTCGGGCGCTGCTGCTTGAGCAGGTCGACGGCCGCCGCGAGCTGCTTCTCATCGAGGGCGTACGGGTTCTTGATCCCGAGATCGGGCTGGTGCTTCATCAGGTACATGGCGGCATCCGCGATGTAGATCGGGGAGTCGTATGCCGTGACCTTGCCCTTGTACGCCGAAGACTTGTCGAACACGACGTCCCACGACGTCGGGGCCGGCGTGACGACATCCTTGTTGTACATCAACAGGTTGGCGCCGTAGCCGTGCGGGATGCCGTAGGAGACACAGTCGACGCTGTTCCAGGCCTGCAGCTTGAGGAAGTCGTAGATTCCGGCGTAGTTCGGGATCAGGTCGGTGTTCACCGGGGCGACGTCTCCGGCGGCGACCAGGCGCAGGGAGGCATCTCCCGAGGCCGCGACAACATCGTAGTCGCCCGTCTTCATCAGGTTGAAGGCCTCGTCGGAGGTGCCGTAGGTCTTGCTCGTGACCTTACAGCCGGTCTCGTCCTGGAAGGCGCTGACCCAGTCCACGGTCGGGTCGTTGCTGCCGTCTTCGACGTAGCCGGGCCACGCGAGGATCGAGACGGCCCCCTCGTTCGCGCCGAGGGCCGTCGGTGCGGATGCGGTGGGCTTGGTCGCCCCGGACGTCGTGGTTCCGCACGCCGTGAGGAGCGCGATCGAGGCGATGGCGAGCCCGGTCAGGGCGGTCAGTCTGGAGTTGCGGTGGGGCGCGTGGCGGTTCATTACGGTCTCCATTCTTGGTGAGCTGTTTAAGGTGCCGGGTCCAGTGATTCGGTGCGGCGGTCTGCGACGACCACGACGGTGTCCCTGTCGGACCAGGCCACGCGCACACGGGCGCCGCGTTCTTCGTCGCCGACCCGACGCGCGTCGTTCTGCTCCTGCACGACGACGCGCATGCCCGCGTCGAGGTCGACGATGAGCCGGGTACTGCTGCCCAGGTAGATCACCTCGGCGAGGACGCCTGTCGCCGAGCGGTCGCCGCTGAGCGGGGACTCCAGCCTCTCGACCGTCATCTTCTCCGGACGCACCGAGTGGATGCCTCCTCGGCCGAGCACACGGAGGGACAGCTCGTCGCTGAACACGTTGGACGTGCCTACGAAAGCGGCTACGAAGGGCGATACCGGGTGATCGTAGATCTCGGCGGGGGTTCCGAGCTGTTCGATCCGACCCTCGTTGAAGACGGCGATCCGGTCGCTCAGGGTGAGCGCCTCCTCCTGGTCGTGGGTGACGAAAATGAAGGTGATGCCGAGTTCGCGCTGGAGTTCCTTCAGTTCGACCTGCATCTGCTCGCGCAACTTGAGGTCGAGGGCGCCGAGCGGCTCGTCCAGAAGCAGCACCTTGGGCTGGACGACCGTGGCCCTGGCCAGGGCCACGCGCTGCCGTTGCCCGCCGGAGAGCTGTCCGGGCTTCCGGTCGCCGAACCCGCCGAGACGCACGGTGTCGAGGGCCGCCCTGGCCCGCTCGTGGCGTTCGCGCCTGCCGACGCCGCGCACGCGCAGCCCGTATGCGACGTTGTCGAGCACGGTCATGTGCGGGAAGAGCGCATAGTCCTGGAACACGGTGTTGACGTCGCGGTCGAAGGGGGCGCGGTCGGTCACGTCTTTTCCCTGGAGCGACACCGTTCCGCTCGTGGGCTGTTCGAAGCCCGCGATCAGCCGGAGCACGGTCGTCTTTCCGGAGCCGGAAGGGCCGAGCATCGAGAAGAATTCGCCCTCGACGACGTCGAGATCAACCCCGTCAACGGCGTTTCCCGCGCCGAAGGACTTGGTCAGCCCCCGCAAGCGGATTGCCGGTCGGTCTGCGGACACGGAGCCTCCTTTGTCACCCTCGGCTAAATCATATGGAAACGGATGTCTGAAATCCGGTTCCGCATGTTGCGGTCAGGTCACGATGACCGAACGCCTCCGAGAACGACACCCTATAGCGACGGCCCGCGTCCGGCATGGCCCCCGTTCGCCCTGGTCAGTCGGGCCGGTCAGTCGCGGTTGGGTGGTCCGGTGAGGACCTGGTGGGCGCGGTGCCGGTTCGGTGGCCGCCAGAGCCGTTGCGGATCGATC
>NZ_JASJVF010000132.1:0-9379 GCF_035019805.1 Cryobacterium sp. 10I1 | reverse complement strand
GTGCCCGTCGTCCTCGCACCGATGGCCGGCATCACCAACACCGCGTTCCGCCGGCTCTGCCGGGAATTCGGCGCCGGACTGGATCGAGCGCGTTGTCGCGGACGTACCGGTTTCCCTGCAGAACCTGGTCACCGACCTGGCGATGGCGCCGCTTCCCGAACGCACCGAACGCGAAGTCGAACGCTACGTGCGCGACGTGACCGTCGCGCTCATCGACCGGGACTTCCTCCGCCAGAAAGCCGAGCTGCTCGGCCGGCTGCAGCGTGCTGACCCCACCGACCGTGTGCCGTACACGGCGCTGCAGCGTGAACTCATGCGGGTCGAACTCGAGCGGCGCAACCTGAGGGATGAGTAACTGAGCACACCTCGCGTGTTGCAGCTGGGTAAATATTCTGGCGAGAATTCGGGCAAACTGCGTTTTTCGTGATATTCCTTTCGGTACAGCAATGCAGAGGTGCGGCTCCCTCGCATGCCGCCTCTGCCGCATTTCGAGAGAAAGAGGCTCACGCACATGGCATTTTCACCCACCAGGCGCACCAGGCTGATCGGGGGACTGGCGCTCGTCGCCGCTTCCGCGCTCGTCCTCGCCGGCTGCTCGGCAGGCGGCACCACCGCAAGCGCCGGAGGCACCCTCCTGATCGGCACGACCGACAAGGTCACGACGCTCGACCCGGCCGGCTCGTACGACAACGGCTCGTTCGCCGTGATGAACCAGGTCTTCCCGTTCCTGATGAACAGCGCATACGGCACCGCCGATGTGACGCCGGACATCGCGACCAAGGCCGAGTTCACGACCCCCACCGAGTACACGGTCACGCTCAAGCCCGACCTCGTCTTCGCGAACGGTCACAAGCTCACGTCCTCAGACGTGAAGTTCAGCTTCGACCGCCAGCTGTCGATCGCGGACGCCAACGGCCCGTCGACCCTGCTGTACAACCTCGCGAGCGTCGCGGCTCCGGACGACACCACCGTCGTCTTCACCCTGAAGGCCGCGAACGACCAGGTCTTCCCGCAGATCCTGTCGAGCCCTGCCGGCGTGATCGTCGACGAGGAGACCTTCTCGGCGACCGCGATCACGCCCGATGCCGACATCGTGAAGGCGAACGCCTTCGCAGGCCAGTACGTCATCACGAGCTACGACTTCAACAACCTCATCGGGTACAAGGCCAACAAGGATTACAAGGGCAACCTCGGCGCGGCGAAGTCGGATGTCGTCAACGTGAAGTACTACGCCGACGCGTCGAACCTCAAGCTCGATGTGCAGGAAGGCAATATCGACGTCGCCTTCCGCAGCCTGTCGTCGACGGACATCGATGACCTGCGCGGCAACGACAAGGTCAAGGTCGTCGACGGACCCGGCGGAGAGATCCGCTACATCGTCTTCAACTTCGACACCCAGCCGTTCGGCGCCAAGACGCCCGAGGCCGACCCGGCCAAGTCGCTCGCCGTGCGCCAGGCCGTCGCCGACCTCGTCGACCGTGCCGAAATCGCCAAGCAGGTCTACAAGGGCACGTACACGCCGCTCTACTCCTACGTTCCGGCCGGCATGACCGGTGCCACCGAGTCCCTCAAGGGCCTCTACGGCGACGGCAACGGAGGACCCGACAAGGCGAAGGCCAAGGCAACGCTCGAAGCCGCCGGCATCACGAGCCCTGTCGCCCTCAACCTGCAGTACAACACCGACCACTACGGCCCCGGCTCGAGCGATGAATACGCGCTCGTCAAGGACCAGCTCGACGCCTCCGGCCTCTTCACGGTCAACTTGGCTTCGACCGAGTACGTCACGTACTCCAAGGAGCGCGTGAAGGACGCATACCCCGCTTACCAGCTCGGCTGGTTCCCGGACTACTCGGACGCGGACAACTACCTGACGCCGTTCTTCGCCGATGGTAACTTCGTCGGAAACCACTACAGCGACTCTGTCGTCAACGACCTGATCAAGCAGCAGGCCGTCACGACCGACAAGGACGCCCGTACCAAGCTCATCGAGGAGATCCAGGACAAGGTCGCAGCCCAGCTGTCGACCCTGCCCCTCCTCCAGGGCGCCCAGGTCGCCGTCACCGGGACCACGGTCACCGGAACCACCGACACGCTCGACGCATCCTTCAAGTTCCGCTACGCGGCGCTGAAGAAGGGCTAAGTCCGGCCTGTTTCACCAGTTGTAACCGGGGGGCATTCAGCCAGAGCGCTGGGTGCCCCCTTTCAATTCTCGATCGATAGGCAGTGATGACAACAGTGGCAGCGCGCCCGACCGCCCCCCAGGGAATCCGGCGCAAACGAACCTCCCCCGGCGGGGGCATCGGTCGTTACATCGCGGTCCGCTTCCTGCTCATCTTCCCGACGATCTTCATACTCGTCTCCATGGTCTTCTGGCTGATGCGCGCGACCGGCGACCCGATCACGGCCGCCCTCGGTGGCCGCCTCACCGCCGACCAGCTCGCCGAACGCATCCACGCCGCCGGCTACGACCGGCCGATCCTGGTCCAGTACTTCGAGTACCTCGGCCAGATCTTCACCGGCAACTTCGGCACGACGATCAGCACGAACAAGCCCGTCGTCGACGTCCTCCTCACCTATGGCGTCGCCACGGCTGAGCTCGCGTTCTACGCGCTCCTTGTCGCATTCATCGTCGGCATCCCGCTCGGCATGGTGGCCGCGTACTTCCGCGACAAGGGCCAGGACGCCTCCCTCCGGATCTTCGCGATCCTCTGCTACGCCACCCCGGTCTTCTTCTCCGGCCTGCTTCTCAAGCTGATCTTCTCGGTCTGGCTCAAGGTCCTGCCCGTCGCGGGACGGGCGACGACCGGCTCGGAGCTGCAGATGCAGTTCCTGCCCAGCAAGACCGGGATCTACACGATCGACGCGATCATGACCGGCAACCCCGCGGTGCTCATGGATGTGCTCGCGCACGCCGTGCTCCCGGCGATCGCCCTGGGCCTCCTCACCGCCGGTGTCTTCCTCCGTCTCGTACGCACCAACGTCATCGGCACCCTCGGCACCGATTACGTGGATGCCGCCCGGTCGCGGGGGGTGAGCGAGTTCCGGCTGGTCTCCAAGCACGCGTACCGGCCGGCCCTGATCCCGATCATCACCGTGATCGGCCTGCAGATCGCCCTGCTCCTCGGCGGTGCCGTGCTGACCGAGACGACCTTCGAATGGAAGGGCCTCGGCTTCATGCTCTCCGAATTCCTCAAGGCACGTGACTTCGTCGCCGTGCAGGGCATCGTCGCCCTGCTCGCCGTGATCGTGGCGCTGTCCAATTTCATCGTGGACATCATCGCCGCGATCATCGACCCGAGGGTGAGGTACTGACCATGAGCCACACGCCAGACACCACCAGTGCCCCCGTCCGCCGCGGCGGCCTCGCCGCACTCTGGAACCGGCTCCCCGTCGTGCACCAGGTGAAGCAGAGCATGGGCCTGCAGCGGGGAATGCTCGTCACCGGCCTCGTCATCACCGGCCTGTTCGTGCTCACCGCCATCTTCGCCCCCGTGATTTCGCCGTACGGCTACAGCCAGTTGCGTGACGCGAACGGCCCCTTCGGCGCCCAGGTGGCCCCGGGTGGCGCTCACATCCTCGGGACCACCGTCGGCGGCTACGACGTGCTGTCCCGCGTCCTCTGGGGTGCCCAGACCGCCCTGTTCGTGATCGTCGTCGCGGTACTGCTCTCCATCTTCGCCGGCGTGTTCCTCGGCCTCGTCTCCGGCTACTTCGGCGGTTGGCTCGACCGCATCCTCGTCGTCGTCTGCGACGCGGTCTACGCGTTCCCGTCCCTGCTGCTCGCGATCGTGATGTCGATCGTGATCTCCGGCGGCAAGTCCGACCTCGTCGGCGGAGTGGTCGCGGCGGCCATCTCCATCACCGTCGTGTTCATCCCGCAGTACTTCCGGGTGATCCGCGCGGAGACCGTCCGGATCAAGGCGGAGGCCTACGTGGAGTCCGCCAGGGTCCTCGGCGCGAGCAACGGCCGGATCATGTTCCGGCACGTGCTGCGCAACGCCACTCGCACCCTGCCGCTCATCTTCACGCTCAACTCCTCCGAGGCGATCCTCACCCTCGCCGGGCTCGGCTTCCTCGGCTTCGGCATCGAGCCGAGCGCCGCAGCAGAGTGGGGCTACGACCTGAACAAGGCCCTCTCCGACGTCACGAGCGGCATCTGGTGGACCTCGCTGTTCCCCGGTCTCGCGATCGTGCTCGTCGTGCTCGGCATCACCCTCGTCGGCGAGAGCCTCAACGACCTCGCCGACCCGCGCCTCCGCGGTCGCCGCTCGGTCGGCAAGGTTGTTTCCGTCGTCGCGGCGACGTCCGTCGTCCCCGGCGGTACGCTCACGGGCGGCCCTGGCGGCCTCGACGGCCTCGAGGGCGGCGCCGACGGCATCGACGCCGACATAGACAGCTTCACCGACGAAGGATTCGAGGACCGGTCATGACCGCGGCATCCGCCACCACCCCCGAGTCCGCCGGAGCCGTGTCCAGCACCGCGCGAAGCTCCGACGTGCTCAGCATCACTGACCTCACTGTGACCTTCGCGACCGACGCCGGCGCCGTGCACGCCGTCGCCGGCGTCAGCCTCCGGGTCGCGCCCGGCGAGGTGCTCGCGATCGTCGGCGAAAGCGGAAGCGGCAAGACCGTGACGGCCAAGACGATCCTCGGCCTGCTTCCGGAGACCGCGACGTCATCGGGAGCCGTGTTCCTCAGCAGCAAGGACGGCTCGAGCACGAACAACGTGATCTCCGTCGGCAAGCAGAAACTCCGCCAGCTCCGCGGCACCGACGTCTCGATGGTGTTCCAGGAACCGTCCACCGCGCTCAACCCCGTCTACACCGTCGGCTGGCAGATCATGGAGGGCATCCGCGCCCACGGCCAGTTCAGCCGCGCCGAGGCGAAGAAGAAGGCCGTCGAGATCCTCGGCAGGGTCGGCATCCCCGACCCTGAGATCCGGGTCAACTACTTCCCGCACCAGTTCTCCGGCGGCCAGAAGCAGCGCGTCGTCATCGCGATGGCCCTCGTGCTCGACCCCGGACTCATCGTCGCGGACGAGCCGACCACGGCGCTCGACGTCACCGTGCAGGCCGAGATCCTCGACCTGCTGCGCCGTTGCCGCGACGATTTCGGCACAGCGATCGTCCTCATCACCCACAACATGGGCGTCGTCGCCGACCTCGCGGACCGGGTCGCGGTGATGTACCAGGGCAAGGTCGTCGAAGAAGCGGATGCGCGCACCCTGTTCGCCTCCCCGCAGAACGACTACACGAAGAAGCTGCTCGCCGCCGTTCCGCACCTCGGCCAGGGCGTCGTGCACGCCGCAGACCGCGCGGCGGCGCGGACGCCCGGCTGGACCGCCGAGACGCCCGTCGTCGTCGCGAAGGACCTGCGCATCGAGTATCCGGGGCGGATGGGCCGCGGCGGCTTCACCGCCGTCGACGGCGTGAGCTTCAGCATCCGCCCTGGCGAGGTCCTCGGCCTCGTCGGCGAGAGCGGAAGCGGCAAGACCACCATCGGCCGCGCCATCGCCGGCCTCACCCGGGTGACGGACGGTTCCCTGACCGTGCACGGCCACCAGATGAACGGGTTCAAAGAACGCGCCTTCAAGAAGTTCCGCAGCGACATCGGCTTCGTCTTCCAGGACCCGGCATCGAGCTTCAACCCGCTGCTGACCATCGCCGACTGCGTCGCGGAGCCGCTCATCGTGCACGGCAGGGCGAAGAACCCTGCTGAGGCACGGGCCAGGGTCGACGAACTGCTCGAGGCCGTCCAGCTCCCGCGCAGTTACGGCGACCGGTACCCGCACGAGCTGAGCGGCGGCCAGCGCCAGCGCGCGAGCCTCGCGAGGGCACTCGCGCTCGAGCCCAGCCTGCTGATCGCCGACGAGCCCACCTCGGCGCTCGACGTCTCGGTGCAGGCCCGCGTCCTCGAGCTCTTCGCAGAGCTCCAGCGGGAATTCGGTTTCGCGGCACTCTTCATCAGCCATGACCTCGCCGTCGTGGATATCCTCGCCGACCGCATTGCGGTGCTCTACCACGGCAAGCTCGTCGAGGAGGGCACGAGCGCAGAGGTGCTCGGCGCCCCGAAAGATCCGTACACGCAGCGCCTGCTCGCCTCGCTGCCCGTTCCGGACCCGGTGGAACAGGCCGGACGCCGTGAGAAGCTGCGGGAGCTGCGTACGGCAGGATAGGAACCATGACTCGCGGCGCGGCATGGACCTTTCCCATCGCGATGGACGACCTCTCCGTCTCGTATCCGGCCCACGGTGCGAGCGACTCCTTCGCCGCCCTGCGCGGGATCACCCTCCGGGTCAATCCCGGTGAGGTGCTCGGTGTGCTCGGCGAAAGCGGCTCAGGCAAGAGCACCCTCGCCAGGGTGCTCTCCGGGAGCGGGGGATCGGCCGGCACGGACGTACGACCGCTGATCACCGGCGGCGAGGCGACCGTGCTCGGCCTGCGGTTGCGGGGCATCAGCCGCCGCAAGCTCGCCCGGTTGACCCTCGAGGTCGGGATGCTCGCCCAGGACGCCGGCCAGACGCTTCCGGCAACACTCACCGTCAGCGAGCTCGTTGCGGAGCCCGTGCTCGAGCGCGACGCCCGGTACCAGGCCGGTGCCCTCAGGGCGCTCGTGGCGACCATGGTGGATGCCGTGCGCCTGCCGCTCACCGTGCTCACGAAATACCCGTACGAGCTCAGCAGCGGCCAGCGGCAACGCGTCGCGCTTGCCCGCTCGCTCGTGCTCGGCCCCACCCTCCTGATCGCGGACGAACCGCTCGCGGGCGTCGACGTCACCGTCCGTGACGCCGTCGTCGACCTGATCGGCGAACTGCAGCGCGAACGCGCGTTCACGGCCGTCGTGATCAGCTCAGACCTCGCCGTTCTCCGGCGCGTGACCGACCGGATCGCCGTGCTGCACCAGGGCGTGCTCGTGGGCCTCGGCACGATCGACGAGGTCTTCGCCGACCCGTGGCATCCCTACGTCGCCGAGCTTGCTTCGGCACTCACCCAGGACGGACAGCATGACAGCGATACCTGAGCACGCCCAGCATGAGGCCGTCCTGGCCGGCACGGTCACGGCCGTTCCGCTCGGGCAGCGGCCGCCGAGCGGGCCGATCGCGATCCTCCCGCACCCCGCAGACACCGCCACGTGGGCGGTGCAGGCGGCCGGGGGAGTCCTCGGACCGCTCTCGGATGCCACCCGAGGATTGATCTGGCTCTCCTACGGGCGTGCGGACGAGCTCCGCGCCGCTCTCGACGACAACCCGGGCATCGGCTGGGTCCAGCTGCCCTGGGCGGGAGTCGACGCGTTCAGCGACCTCCTGGCCGAGCAGGACCGGCCCGGACTGCTCTGGACGAGCGCCAAGGGCGCATACGCCCAGCCCGTCGCCGAGCACGCCTTCACGCTCACCCTCGCGCTCCTGCGCGTGCTGCCCAAGCGTGCCAGGGCCCTGAGCTGGAGCACCCTGCCGGAGGGGCGCTCCCTCTACGGTCGCCATGTCGTGATCATCGGCGCAGGCGGCATCGCCCTCGAACTCATCCGGCTGCTCGAACCGTTCGGGACGACGGTGACCGTTGTGCGCCGGTCCGCACAGCCCGTGGCCGGCGCGGCGCGCACGGTGCAGACGAGCGCCCTGCACGAGGTCCTCCCTGACGCCGACGTCGTCGTCGTCGCGGCAGCGCTCACCAAGGACACCCGGCATCTGATCGGCGCCCCCGAGCTCGCGCTGATGAACCGCAACGCCAACCTCGTCAACGTGGGCCGCGGTCCGCTCATCGACACCGATGCCCTCGTCGCGGCCCTCGCCGCAGGGAGCATCGCCGGCGCAGCACTCGACGTCACGGAACCGGAACCGTTACCCGACGGGCATCCGCTCTGGACGGAGCCGCGCTGCCTGATCACGCCGCACTCGGCGGACACGCCCGAGATGACCGCTCCGCTGCTCGCCGAACGGATCCGGCTCAACGTGCTGGCCTTCCTCGGCGATGGCCGTTTCGTCGGCGTCGTCGACCCGCAGCGCGGGTACTGAGCCCGTGCCGGGCCGGTGCCGAAGCGCTGGGAGGAGACCGCTTCCCGGCCCCGATTTGGCGAACGGCCGATTCTTGGTAAAGTAATAACGCTGTTCAAGCGGAAACGCTGTTCCAGCTTTTCCTCGATAGCTCAATTGGCAGAGCATCGCACTGTTAATGCGACGGTTCTTGGTTCGAGTCCAAGTCGGGGAGCGAAAGGCCACTCAGGGCTCCACCCCGGGTGGCCTTTTCTATTTCTATTTCATTCTGTTTTCTCTTTTCGTCCGGAAGTTCTGGAAAGGCGACACCGTGGAGTTCTGGCCTCTCGCAGCCGGCGTGCTCGCCGCAGTCGCCGTCGTCCTGCTGCTGCTGTTGTGGCTCCTCACGGCTCTGCGCCTTCGCCGCATCATCTTCGACCGCACGGCGGCCGAACGGATGCGTATCGACCTCGAACTGTCCCTCGCCGAACAGAACGGCCGCCTCGGCATCATCCGAGAGCTTCAGGACGGTGCGGTGCTGAACGTCGCCCGGCTGATCACGCAGGCAGAGGGTGCGCGGTACACGGCGGAGAACGACCCGGCGAGCGCGGTCCGGGTCGCGACGGCCCTCGTCGAGGACGGCAGGGTCGCCCTCGCGGACATGCGCAGGGTGCTCACGATCGTGCGCGAGGGCGAAACCGTCGACACGCCCCAGCCGGGCCTGCAGTCCGCGCGGAACCTGTTCCGCGTGATGCGCGACGCCGGCCTCGAGGTGAGCTTCGCCGAGTCCGGCGACCGTTTCCCGCTCAAGCCGGGCGCCGAACTCGCGATCTTCCGGATCCTGCAGGGCGCACTCGCCAACGCCCTCACGCACGGCGGCCGCGGCACGGCGGCGAACGTCTCTTTCACCTGGACCAGGGACGGCCTGCAGCTCCTCGTCGACGACGACGGCATCCGCGCGGCCGCCCGCAGGGTGAGCTCCGACCCCGACGAGGTCGCCGCGCGCACCCGGTACACGATCGACGACGACCTGCACGCGCTCAGCGAGAGCGTGTCCGGTGCGGGCATCACCCAGATGCGTGAGCGCGCAGAGCTCTTCGGCGGCACCTTCACGGCGGGCACCGTCCCGGGTGTCGGCTTCTCCGTGTCCGTAGTCTTCCCGTCCCTGCGCTACCACAACGGTGTGCACGGCGTGAACCTCTCCCGGTAGCGGGATGCCCGCGCAGCTCCCTCCCGAAGACGACGCTGCCGAGGACGACGCTGTCGACGACGACGCTGCCGTGGACGACACCTCGAAGGACGACACTGCCGAGGACGCCGCCTCCCAGGAGATCGCCGCCCGGTCGGCCAGGCGCTGGCCGGGAGCCTTGGAATTCTGCGCCTCCTGCACGAGCGCGACGATCTGGGCCA
>NZ_JASJVF010000131.1:0-9385 GCF_035019805.1 Cryobacterium sp. 10I1 | reverse complement strand
CGCCCCGGTGATGCCCATGGTGGAGACGGCGTACACGAAACCCCGGCTGACCTCGACCGCGTGGGCGAGCCGTTCGTCTGACGACGAGGGCGCGGCGAGGAAGACCCGGTCGAGCCCGGTGCGGTCGCTCGCCGCGAACCAGTCTGCTGCGTCGTCGGGGATGAGGTCGGGGGTGATCAGGCCTGCGCCGCCTGCGGCGAGCAGGTCGTCGGCGAAGCGGTCGACCCCGTACTGCAGGATCGGGTTCCAGTAGGTCATCACGAGGACAGGGGCGTCGACGCGTGCGGTGATCGCCGCGACGGCTTCGATTCCGTGGCGGAGCCGGAAACCGTTGGCGAGGGCCTGCTGGGTGGCGGCCTGGATCACGGGGCCGTCCATCACGGGGTCGGAGTACGGGAGCCCGAGCTCGATGATGTCGACGCCGTTCTCCGCGAGGGCGACCGCGGCCCCGATGCTCTCAGCGAGGGTGGGGAATCCGACGGGAAGATAGCCGATCAGGGCACCGCCGCCCTCTGCCTTGCGCCGGGCGATCGTGGCTTCGACCCTGCTGGTGCGGTTGGGCGTCATCGGTGTGCTGGTCTTCGTCGTTGCGGTCATAGCTGCTGTGCACCCTCGTCGAGCAGGTCGAAGTATCGGCCCGCCGTTTCCATGTCCTTGTCGCCGCGACCGCTGAGGCTGACCAGGATGGTCGCCTCCGGTCCGAGCCGTTTGCCGAGCTCGAGGGTTCCGGCGAGGGCATGGGCCGACTCGATCGCCGGGATGATGCCCTCCGTGCGGCTGAGGAGGCGGAACGCGTCCATCGCCGCGGCGTCGGTGACGGGCAGGTACGTCGCCCGTCCGATGGTCGAGAGCCAGGAGTGCTCCGGTCCGACCCCCGGGTAGTCGAGTCCGGCCGAGATGGAGTGCGACTCGACGGTCTGGCCGTCCTCGTCCTGCAGCATGAGGCTGCGCGCCCCGTGCAGGATCCCCGGGCGTCCCTTGGTCAGGGTCGCGGCGTGGCGCGGGGTCTCGATGCCCTCTCCGCCTGCTTCGTACCCGTAGAGGGCGACAGCAGGGTCGTCCAGGAAGGCGTCGAAGATTCCGATGGCGTTGGAACCGCCGCCGACGCACGCGGTGACGGCGTCGGGGAGGCGCCCGGTGAGTTCGAGCACCTGGGCGCGGGCCTCTTCTCCGATGATCTTCTGGAAGTCGCGCACCATCGCGGGGAAGGGGTGCGGACCTGCGACGGTGCCGAAGATGTAGTTGGTGGTCTCGACGTTCGTGACCCAGTCGCGCATGGCGTCGTTGATCGCGTCCTTCAGGGTGCGCGACCCGGTGCGGACGGAGACGACCTCTGCACCGAGGAGGCGCATCCGTGCGACGTTGAGGGCCTGCCGTTCGGTGTCGACCTCGCCCATGTAGACGACGCACTCGAGCCCGAACAGCGCGGCGACGGTCGCGGTCGCGACGCCGTGCTGGCCGGCGCCGGTCTCGGCGATGACCCGGGTCTTGCCGATGCGCTTGGTAAGAAGCGCCTGGCCGAGGGCGTTGTTGATCTTGTGTGACCCGGTGTGGTTGAGGTCTTCGCGCTTGAGGATCACCCGGGCGCCGCCGGCGTGCGCGGCGAACCGCGGCACCTCCGTGATGATCGACGGTCGGCCGGTGTAGCTCCTGTGCAGTTCCATCAGCTCAGCGGCGAAGGCCGGGTCGACCTTGGCCAGCGCATATTCGTTCGTGAGCTCGTCGAGGGCTGCGACGAGCGACTCCGGGACGAACCGGCCTCCGAAGTCGCCGAAGTACGGGCCTGTTTCGGTTCGAAGGGACGTGGACATTTAGACCGCCAGAAATTCGGTAAGGGTGAGGATGGGATCGTTCGTGACGAGCGCTTCGCCGACGAGGACGACGTCGGCGCCGGCGGCACGATAGTGGGCGACGTCCGCGGCCGTCTTGACCGCTGATTCGGCGACGCGGATGACACCGGAGGGGATCCGGTCTGCGAGGCGGCCGAAGAGCTCCTGGTCGAGCTGGAACGTCGACAGGTCGCGGGCGTTGACCCCGACGAGGCTTGCACCGATATCCAGCGCACGGTCGACTTCTTCGGCGCTATGGGTCTCGACGAGGGCCGTCATGCCGAGTTCGCGGACGAGGGCCTGGAGGGACCCGAGGGTGGCCTGGTCGAGTGCCGCGACGATGAGGAGCACGAGGTCTGCGCCCGCGGCCCTGGCCTCGAGGACCTGGTACGGCTCGCCGATGAAGTCCTTGCGGAGGACAGGGATGGACACGGCGGATCGCACCTGTTCGAGGTCGGCGAGGGACCCGAGGAAACGGCGTCCCTCTGTGAGCACGCTGATGGCGCTCGCCCCGCCGAACTCATAGGAGACGGCGAGGGCGGCAGGGTCCGAGATCTCGGCGAGGGTGCCCCGGGAAGGACTCGCCCGCTTCACTTCCGCGATGATCTTGACCCTGTCGGCCGGTGCGAGGGCGTGCAGTGCGTCGATGGCGGGGGCGCGATCGAGGGCCGCCGATTCGACGGCGGCGAACGGACGGGTGAGGCGCCGTTCAGCGGCGTCTGACAGTGCCCCGGCGAGGAGTTCGGACAGCACTCGGCTAATGACTTTCGTGCGGCGCTGCGTCGGCGACGCCGTAGCCCAGCCGGCTCAGTACGAACCCGGCGATCGGGCCGAGGACGAGGAGGACGACAGAGGCCCACACCAGCCACGGCACATCGAGGAAGAAGGCGACGGTGCCGATCGTGATCGCGACGAGCATGACGACGACAGCCGTCCAGGCCGCGATCGAGTGGCCTTCGCCTGGGTCTACCGACTCGAAGCTCATGGTTCTCCTTCTGGGCGTCAACTGCGTACGCATGGGCGTCATCTGCGGACGCGTGGATTGTGGGTCCTGGTGCGGCTCAAGTCTAGCGGCGGCGCCGATCACCGGTCACCGGCCGTTTCGGTGGGATCATCGCCGCGCGTGAGCCCGTCCCAGGTGATGACGGCATCCTCTCGCGCGTCTTCACCGGCGGAAGCAGCCGGCTGGCCGCCGGGTGCACCGTCCGCGGGCTCGAAGCGCACGGCCTGGTATCGACTCGTCGCGCCGGGCCAGCGGCGATTCGTGACGAGGATGCCGACACCGGCCGCGGCCATGATGACACCGGCCGCGAAACCGGCGAAGGCCCACGGTGTGAGGGCGGCCGCGGTGACGCCGTCCTGGATCGAGGCGTTACCCGCGATGCCCGTCGCTTTGGTGATCGCGGCCGCGCTCGCTGCGGCGGGGTTGCCGATGGCGAGGCCGGCATCGAGGGAGACCGAGAAGCCGAGAAGCACCTCGAGGGCGCCGAGTACGACCCGGATCACGGGGCCCGCGATCGTGAGTGCGCCGGCGAGGGCGAGCCCGGCGAGGGCGAGGGCGCTCAGCGCGCCCGCTGCGGTCGAACCGCTGATCGGCAGGTCGACGGTCGATGACCCCTGCACGACGCGCACGTCGATCCAGACCTGGCTCCAGGCGAGGAGCGCGAGTCCGCTCGCGGCGATGACGAGGAGCACCAGCCGGAGCTTGAGGGTGCGACCGGTTCGCTTCACCTAGTGCACCCGCTTCATGGCGTTGGCGATCGCGACGGCGCGCAGCGGTGCCGCGGCCTTGTTGACCGATTCCTGGAACTCGCTCGCGGGATCGGAGTCTGCGACGAGGCCTCCCCCGGCCTGCACCCTGGCCACACCGTTGCTGATCGTGGCGGTGCGGATGGCGATGGCCAGGTCCGCGTCCCCGGCGAACCCGAAGTAGCCGACCACTCCCCCGTAGACACCGCGCTGGGTGGGCTCGAGATCGTCGATGATTTCGAGCGCCCGCGGCTTCGGCGCCCCGGACAGGGTTCCGGCCGGGAAGGTCGCCCGGAACACGTCGATGGCCGTCTTCCCCTGCAGCAGGTTGCCCTCGACGGACGAGACGAGGTGCATGATGTGGCTGAATCGCTCGATGCGTTTGAACTCGGTGACCTCGACGGAGCCGGGTGCGCAGACCTTGAGCAGGTCGTTCCTGGCGAGGTCGACGAGCATCAGGTGTTCCGCACCTTCCTTGGGGTCACCGGCGAGCTCGGTCTCGAAGTCGGCGTCCTGTTCCGGGGTGGTACCGCGCGGCTTGGATCCGGCGATCGGGTGGGTGAACACGCGCCCGTTCTGGACCTTGACGAGGGCCTCAGGGGACGATCCGACGATCCAGTACGGTTCCCCTGTCGCGGACTCGAGGCCGAGCAGGTACATGTACGGGCTCGGGTTGAGGCTGCGGAGCACCCGGTAGACGTCGATCGGGTCGGCCGTGCACTCCTGGTCGAAACGCTGGGAGATGACGACCTGGAAGATGTCCCCGTCGACGATGTGCCGCTTGGCGGTGTCGACGGAGGCCAGGAAGTCGTCGCGGGTGGTGCGGGCGCGCATCGTCGCGGGGGCCGACATGTCGACCTCGGCGAGCCAGGCCTCCGCAGGCACGGCGAGCCTGGCCTGCATCGAATCGAGCCTGGCCTGGGCGGTCGCCCAGAGCGTGTCCGCGGCGTCGATCCCGTCGTTCAGGACGTTGGCGATCAGCTGGACCGTGCCGAACTTGTGGTCGATCGCGACGAGGTCTGCCACGAAACTGAAGGCCTGGCCTGGTACGTCATAGTCTGCGGTGGGCTGGTTGGGCAGGCGTTCCAGCTGACGAACGGCCTCCCAGCCGATGAACCCGACGAGACCGCCGGTCAACGGCGGGTGCCCGGGAAGCCGCGGCGTCTGCCAGCGGGCGTACAGGGTGGCGAGGGCCTCGAGCGGCGGCTGGGCCGCTGCCGGGCCGAGGACGCGTGCGGCGTCGACGCCGTAGGGGATCCACCGGGTTTCCGAACCCTGCTGGGTCAGGACGCCGAACGACGACACCCCGACAAAGGAGAACCGCGACCAGATGCCGCCCTGTTCCGCCGACTCGAGCAGGAAGCTGCCCGGTTGACCGGCCGCGAGTTTGCGGTAGATGCCGACGGGGGTCTCCCCGTCCGCGAAGAGTTCGCGGATCACGGGGATGACGCGGTGCCCTGCTACCAGCGCGTCGAACTGCGCGGCCGTCGTCGTGCCGGCCGTACTCGTCTGGGAATCCGTCGTCATGCGTGTTCTCCGTCTGTCGCGTCGGGGTCTGTCGCATCGGGGTCTGTCGCGTCGGGGTCTGTCGCATCGGGCCTGGCGCCGTGGGCGACGTCGATGTCCCGCCCGTCGAAGCACGTGTGGGTTCCGGTGTGGCAGGCCCCGCCGACCTGGTCGACCTGGACGAGCAGGGTGTCTGCGTCGCAGTCGAACGCTGCGCCGCGCACGTACTGAGCGTGCCCGGACGTGTCGCCCTTGCGCCAGTATTCCTGGCGCGAACGTGACCAGAATGTCACGCGGCCCTCTGAGAAGGTCCGCCGGAGGGCTTCCTCGTTCATCCAGCCCAGCATGAGCACCTCGCGGGTGTCCCACTGCTGGATCACCGCGGGCAGGAGGCCGTCCGCATTGAAGACGGCGCACCCGAGGGCATCCTCGATGGTCTGCAGGGGTGTCATCAGCGCACCACGAGTCCTTCCCTGGCGAGTTCGTGTTTGACGTCTCCGATACTGAGTTCGCCGTTGTGAAAGACGGATGCCGCGAGGACGGCGTCTGCGCCTGCCCGGATCGCGGGCGGAAAATCTTCGACCCGTCCAGCGCCGCCGGAGGCGATCACGGGTACGCTGCTGATTTCGCGCATGAGGCCGATCAGCTCGAGGTCGAAGCCATTCTTGGTCCCGTCCGCGTCGATGGAGTTGACGAGCAGCTCCCCCGCTCCGAGTTCGATCGCGAGCCTGGCCCAGGCGAGGGCGTCGAGGTCGGTCTCTGTGCGGCCGCCGTGGGTCGTCACGACGAACCCGGATTCCGTGCGGTCGCTGCGCTTCACGTCGAGGGACAGCACGAGCACCTGTGAACCGAAGCGGTCGGCGATCTCGCCGATCAGGGCAGGGCGGAGGATTGCGGCGCTATTGACGCCGACCTTGTCAGCGCCGCTCGCCTGCAGCCGCGAGACGTCTTCGACTCCCCGGATCCCGCCGCCGACGGTGAGCGGGATGAAGACCTGCTCCGCTGTGGCGCGCACGACGTCGTACGTCGTCGCCCGGTTGTCGACGGTCGCGGTGACGTCGAGGAACGTGAGTTCGTCTGCACCCTGCTCGTAGTACCGTCGCGCCAGTTCGACCGGGTCGCCCGCGTCCCTGAGGTTCTGGAAGTTGACGCCTTTGACGACCCGGCCGTTGGCCACGTCGAGGCACGGGATGACCCGCACGGCAAGACTCACGATTGCACCTCCGGGGCTCTGCTGCCCAGTGTTGTTCCGCCCGTTGCTATTCTGCCCACAATCGGGTTCTACAGGCGGGCGTTGTGGATGGCGCTGATCAGGATGGCCCGGGCGCCGAGCTCATAGAGGGCGTCCATGATGTGGTTGCTGTCGTGACGCGGGACCATCACGCGCACGGCGACCCAGTCGGGGTCGTGCAGGCTCGACACCGTGGGTGACTCGATTCCGGGGGCGAGCAGGCAGGCCGCGTCGAGTTTGACGAGCGGGATGTCGTAGTCCATCAGCACGTACTGGCGGGCGACGAGCACGCCCTGCAGACGGCGGAGGAGCGTGTGGATGCCGGCGTTCTCGTTCTCGGAGGTGATCAGGACCGCCGTCGATTCGAGGATGACCGGGCCGAAGATCTCGAGGCCGGCCTTGCGCAGGGTCGTTCCGGTCGAGACGACGTCGGCGACAGCATCCGCGACACCCAGCTGGACGGCGGACTCGACGGCGCCGTCGAGGGTCACGAGGGTGACCGTGACGGAGTGACGGGCCAGGAAGGCTTCGACGAGACCGGGGTAGCTCGTCGCGACGCGGAGCCCTTCGAGGTCGCTCAGCTCGCCGAAGCGTCCGGCGGGGCCCGCGAAGCGGAAGGTCGAGTCGCCGAAGTCGAGGCTCGCGATCTCCCGTGCCGGGGAGCCGGAATCAAGCAGAAGGTCCCGGCCGGTGATTCCGACGTCGAGCGCCCCGCTGCCGACGTAGGTGGCGATGTCCCGCGGACGCAGGTAGAAGAACTCGACGCCGTTGCGCGGGTCCGACACGACGAGGTCGCGCGGGTCGCGACGCCCGGTGTACCCGGCCTCGTGCAGCATCTGCGCCGCGGTTTCGGACAGGGAGCCCTTGTTGGGCACGGCAATTCTCAGCATCTCAACACTCTCAGCAGGTCAGTTCTCGGGGTAGGGATGGCGGCGCCGGCCGCTGCGGCGGCCGGTTCAGAGGTGCTTGTAGACGTCGGCGAGGGTGAGCCCCTTCGCCAGCATCATGACCTGCACGTGGTAGAGCAGCTGGCTCATCTCTGCGGCGGTTTCCTCGTCGCTCTGGAACTCCGCTGCCATCCAGACTTCGGCAGCTTCTTCGACGATCTTCTTGCCGATGGCATGCACTCCCGCGTCGAGTTCACGGACGGTTCCGGAGCCTTCCGGCCGGTTGAGTGCTTTTTCGCCCAGTTCAGCGAAGAGGTTGTCGAATGTTTTCACTCCCCTAGGTTACTAGTGCGCGTGCGAGTGCGCGGTCGCAGCAGTCCTCAGGAGAGCGATCCGGGCCTCGGGATCCGGGAAACCGAACACGCTCGAGCCGGCGACGAAGGTATCCGCGCCCGCCTCTGCGGCCACGACGATGGTCTCCTCCGTGATGCCGCCGTCGACCTGCAGCCAGATGTCCCTGCCACTGGCCCTGACGGCATCCGCCACCGTGCGGAGCTTGCGCATGGTCGACGGCAGGAAGCTCTGGCCGCCGAAACCGGGCTCGACGGTCATCACGAGGACCTGGTCGAATTCGGCGAGGAACTCGAGGTACGGCTCGATGGCGGTGCCCGGCTTCAGGGCGATGCCCGCGCGGGCGCCTGCTGCCCGGAGCTTGCGGGCAAGCGCGACCGGGTTGGTCGTCGCCTCACCGTGGAAGGTCACGGAGAACGCTCCGGCCTCGGCGAATTTCGGTGCCCACCGTTCCGGATCCTCGATCATGAGGTGCGCGTCGACGGGCAGCGCAGAGACCTGCATGATGCGCTCGGCGACGGGGAGCCCGAAGGTGAGGTTCGGCACGAAATGGTTGTCCATCACGTCGACGTGCACGAGGTCGGCGGTGCGGATGCGACCGAGGTCGCGTTCCAGGTTCGCGAAGTCTGCGGCGAGAATGCTGGGGCTGATCCTGATCGGCATGCCTTCACCCTATCGCCGCAGGCATGCCACCCCACTCCGTGAGGTGTCGCACATCGACCTTCATTCGCCCGGCGAACGTCGATATGCGACACCTCACGAGTATTGCTAAGCGGTGCGCTCGAGCAGGGTGATGAACATCGCGTCGGTTCCGTGGCGGTGCGGCCACAGCTGCACGCTCGTTCCGTCGCCCGGCAGGTCGAGCGGGGTGCCGCTGAATCCCTGGACGACCGCGGCCGTGTCGACGGCCCGCACCCGGTCTCCCCACTTCTTCAGCGCCGTGGCGACAATGCCGCGGCTCTCCGCGATGTGCGGTGAGCACGTGACGTATGCAAGGAGGCCGCCGGGCTTCAGTGCGCCGAGCGCCGCGTCGATGAGGCCGGACTGCAGGTCGGAGAGTTCGGCGACGTCGCGCGGAAGCTTGCGCCAGCGCGCCTCCGGCCGGCGACGCAGTGCGCCGAGACCCGTGCACGGTGCGTCGAGCAGGATGCGGTCGAATTCCTCGGAGTGGTTGACGGCGATGCGGGTCCCGTCGAGTTCCCAGACCGGAACGGTGCCCGGGACCGCGGAGAGGGCGCGGCGCACGAGCGTGGCCCTCGCCGGAACGAGCTCGTTTGCAACGAGTTCGGCGCCACCCGCGCGCGCTTCTGCGGCGAGCAGGGCCGCCTTGCCGCCGGGTCCGGCGCAGAGGTCAAGCCAGCGTTCTCCCG
The DNA here is from genome assembly GCF_035019805.1 of Cryobacterium sp. 10I1. Classification (NCBI taxonomy): domain Bacteria; kingdom Bacillati; phylum Actinomycetota; class Actinomycetes; order Micrococcales; family Microbacteriaceae; genus Cryobacterium; species Cryobacterium sp. 10I1. The sequence goes on along the minus strand of NZ_JASJVF010000131.1, from coordinate 462 downwards.
GCGTGATGGGGCGGGCCCGGCTCAGGGTGAGTGCTGCGAGCTGCGAACCCTCGTCCTGCACCCGGATGCGGCCGTCGTGGTCGGTGACGAGGTGAACGGGGTCTCCGCCCGCGAGCATGAACCCGACCGGGGAGTACTCGTTGGGTCGGCCGAGGCCGGCGGTCTCCTCTGCTGTCGTGATGCCAGGCAGCGCGACCATGTTGACCCGGGGGGCGGCGTTATCGGCGATAAGCAGGTCTTCGAGTTCGTCCTCACGGCCTTCGAGGCGCAGCGACTGCCTGAATGCGCGCACGACCCACACCGGGTGCGAGTGTTCGGCGGCGAGCCGGTCGTCCGCGGAGCCTGCTCCGGCGAGGACCCGTTCGCGCCACTCCTCCGGGGTCGAGCGGGAGATGGTGCGAAGCACGCCGTTGGTGAAGCCCGTCGCTGCACGGGAGCCGACCTGGCGGGCCAGTTCGACGG